>JANPPO010000501.1:0-3518 GCA_031428555.1 Bdellovibrionales bacterium
TCAAATCTGCATGAGCCACTTAGCTGATCTCTCAATACTAGTCGTAGAAGATGAACCCATGCTTCGTTCAGCTATATTAGAGAGTCTCAAAAGGGTTGGCTGTAAGCTTTTAGAAGCTCCTGACGGGAACGTGGCTTTTGATTTAGTTCGTAAAGAAAAAGTTGATCTCATCTTAAGTGATGTTCGCATGCCTCACTGTGATGGCATCGAACTTATTAAAAAAATAAATACTTTAGACGAAAACGTTCGCCCGACAATTGCCCTTGTTACTGGCTATAGTGACCTTGGAGAAGACGAAGCTTTGAAGCTTGGCGCATTTGCTGTTCTTTACAAACCCTTCTCTAAGAATAAGTTGCTTGAACTAATTCAACACTTTTACCAAGTCAAAAAATCAAGCTAAACTGCAGTTTAAGGAACAGAGTCTAATTCATCGGCGAAGCGAACATTAATCTGTGCTTGCTTCGTCTCTGATTTAAGCCATTGTTCTGCTAGTGAAGAGATCTGCTGTCTTGCTGTTTCTCGAACTAACACTGTGCTGTCTTTTGCACGTTTTTCTAAAAGCCCGGTTAGCTCACTTTGAAGTGCTGCTTCTACTTTGGCTTCATTCCTAAAAATACTTCCTTTGCGTACTTCAAAATTAAGTTTTGAAATATCGGGTGAAGGTGTTCCTGCAAAAAGTGCCGGCGCGGTCACGGTTAAGGTTTGCTCATTTAATTCAATCTTCCATTCTTGATTGAGGTCAACATAGTAGCGGTACTCGACTGGCACTGTTACTCGCACAACAACTTCTGGCAGATTTAATCGTTTCCAAAAAAGTTGAGGCTGCGAACTACGCTCAAATATTTCGACTTGATTAATTTTGGCTAGTTCGACTCGCTTGAGTGGAGTGACCATCGTTGCATAACTCATAAACCGGGTCTGAGCAGTTTCATCGCTGAAACCAGTGACTATTTTATCAACCAACGCTGTTTCAACTGATTTTTTAAACGATGGCCCTACCGCGTAGATCGCGATAAATAAGATGGCAAGTATTCCGAGCGGCCAGAGGATTTTGGGGTTGATGCGCATAGTGGCTTATCGGCAGGTCCGGCCCCCAGGATAAGCTTGTTTCAGACTGAGAAAACTGTCGTACTTTTAGACAAACAATTCCTTTTTATCACTGAAGTTCTGCGTACTTGTAGAGTTTTACCGGAAGCTATAAAATCCACCCCTATGATAAATTCCTTAAAAACTCTTATTCTTCTTGTTTCAATTTTTACTGCTTTTACAGCATCAGCAAATCAAAGCTGCAAGGCCCTACTTCTTGATTATAAAAAACCAAGCGAAGTCGCTTTAGCAAACGAACTATCAAATGCTCTTAAGCTTTCGCAAAAAGTGATGACCGAAATCCGTAAAGAATCAGCGTTAATTCAAGCAAGACTACAAAAAAATTCAGAGATTTTTGATGTTGTCTGCTTAGGTGCAGGTCCCCAATGTACAGCTGCTTCTATGGTTTTAGGTAAAACGAACTTGAAGTCATTAGTAGTTGAAAAGTCAGATACTGTTTCTTCAAACTTCGCTTCTAAAGATTTTATGATCAACAGTTCTGAAACTTCTGACTTAACGATGCACGAAATTCCAGGCGGCGCTTTGCATTTCGATCAGATCATGAGTTCAAAATACGGAAATTCGCAGCAGCTTGCGACTTATGTACAAGCATTGCAATTTCAATCGAAAGTTCCTGTTTTACTTAATACTGAAGTTGTATCATTCGAGCTTAGAAAAATTGGCAATATTGAAGTTGTCGTTTTAAAAACTGCGCAAGGTACAGAAATCCTGGCAAAAAAACTAATGGTTGGCACTGGCTTAGGCGAAGCCGTTACAAAAATTCCTGATTCTAATTACCAAAAAATCTTAAAGGAACAGGTTCAGATTTCAAAACAAAATCCATTGGCACTTCAAAAGCTCATGAACACTGAAACTTTCATGAAAGCTCTAAAGCTTGATCCTAAAGCTGCTAAGCCGATTGTTATGCCTAAAACCCTTGCGATGATCGGTAGCGGCGACGGTGCACGAATTTCTTTAGAAGAACTAATGGAAAGTTTTGTTGTGATGCCAAAAGATTTCAAAATCTATTGGATCGGAAGCAATATCAAGACGGCGGACGAATACATCGCAAGTCAAAAAGGTTGGGATCGCTATATTGAAAAAGTGGTTCCGCATTTCCAGCAGGGGCGAATCGAAAGTGTTTCAGGTTACGGCCAATCCGTTGAATTCCTTAGCAATGGAAAAATGAAGATTTCTGTTCAAGATCCCGACACGAAAGTAATCAGCCAAGTTGAAGTGGATATGGCTGTGGATAACACCGGTTACGAGAACGTAATTTTAAATAATATTTTAAAAGCATTTCCACAGTCGGCATTAAAAGATGTCCGTGGTTCCCTCGCTGAAAGAAACTTAAATGAGACTGCTTTAGCTCGGCAGCTCAGTCTAAATGGTCAAGACGTTGGAATTTATTTTTTAGGTATTTCTGCTGGTCCGCTTGCGACTCGTGAAGAGCTTGCGACCGCGCTCAACAGAAATCCTGTGGCAATTTATAATAATGCTCCACGTACCTCTGCTTTTGTTTCCCAAGTTACCGGCACACCAAGTTTGCCTCGAACAATCGGAAAGAAAACTACCAAAAACAAAGTCATGGATGCAGATAGCGCGTTTGAACTACTTCAAGCTAAACGAAATAGCGCAAACTAAAAGATTTCTTTAAAAATTAATTTTGGTGCAGGAATTGCTTACTACCCCTCTTACACGAAGCGGGGGTTTGCCATTATGAAATCAAAGTTTAAAAGATTGCCTCAACATATTGCAGTTATTCCTGATGGAAATCGACGTTGGGCAACTGAGCAAGGTTTAAAAAAATCCGAAGGCTACCAGCGCGGATTAGAACCTGGGATTAATTTATATGAACAGTGTCTTGCATTAGGAATTCCAGAACTCACCTTTTATGGTTTCACAAATGATAATATGAAGCGCCCTGCAGAAGAAACATTGGCATTCCGCAATGCGTGCGTTGCTGCCGTTGAATGCATGAATGAAAAAGATGCTTCCATATTGGTAGTTGGCAATAGTGATTCTCAAGTTTTTCCACCAGAATTAGTAAAGTATCGAACTCGGCAAAGCTCTGGACGTAACTTGATGAAAGTTAATTTTCTAGTGAACTATGATTGGCATTGGGACGTAAACACCGCGACGACCAGATCCTTGGGTGGAAGTCGCAAAGATTTACTTCGGTCGGTCGCATCCGCCGAAATTCCAAGAATTGATCTTGTCGTTCGCTGGGGCGGGCGCCGCCGCCTCAGTGGCATGCTTCCGCTTCAAAGTGTTTACTCTGACTTTTTTGTTATCGATAATTACTGGCCTGACCTTGTGCCCCAGCATTTAGAGTCAGCACTTGATTGGTATGCACAGCAGGATGTCACATTGGGTGGATAGTGTCATGTTAGACTCAGATTTTTTAAATTCAGAGGAGAACCAACAACATG
>JANPPO010000502.1:0-7650 GCA_031428555.1 Bdellovibrionales bacterium
TGTTACTCCGTTCACTCCGGTAGGACCAAGACCCATCGATTTTTTCAATCCCGGTTCTCCGACTTTTCCAATTGATAATGGTGGTAACAACAATAACAATCCTGGAAACTTATCTCCTATATCTGGTGCGATGATTCGAACTGCGAATGTTCCCAGTCAGTATAGCTGTCCACTTTTCGAAAACAGCACCTACCAAGATCTCAATATCGCAATTTCAAGTTTAACAAATGCAATCCAAGGAATTTCTGATCAATGTCAAAGTTCTCAGCCTCAGGTTGAGAGTGTTAAGCAAACAGCTGATCAAATCAAAAAGGCAATCGAATCGTTACAAGGTTACGTTCAAGACCCTGCATCTGGTTACCAAAACGTAGCGCAGATGCAAAGTAATGTCGGCGCCGTTGTTTCTGGTATCGACCGTATGTCTGAAGTTTTTAAAAACGTAACAACACTTTCAAATGCCTGCGGAAAGAAAAATTTAGCTTGGGGTAAAGTTGCGCTAGAACTAAATAACGTTATCAACTCTGCATCACCATTTCTTTTACTTTTGACAGCGACTCAGCCTGCTTTATCTTTAGCAGTTAAAGGTGCCATCATGGGTACTGTCGTTGGAAGTAATGTGATTGCAACGATGGCTCAGGTTATTCAGAACAACACTGTTCGAATGGATATTGCTGATCAACGAAATGCAGTTTTGCAAAACACTTGTCAATTCACGAAGGTAGCAAAAAAAATAAGTTACATTCAGTTAGCTAGAAGTGGGCGTTTTGCCGAATTAGAAAAGCAATTAAAAGATAATATCAGCACGTACGCAATGAAAGTAACCGGGAATTCGACATTATTAAACACAATGTGGAATGTCCGTGGAAATGTTAGAAATAATATCGGCGGCCTTCAACAAGCGGTACGTTCTGACAAGGAAGCTCTTGAAGAAGTAAATTTAAGAATCAGAGAGTCTCAAAACAATGCTCTACTTATTTGTATTCAAGGAAAGCAAATCGTTCAGATGTCACAGGATGAAAATTCATTCCCGAATTCAGTTCAACGTGGGATCTTAGATGCTTACCAACAGAATAACTATTTAAAGAACATCGATTTAACAGACTTCCAAGCTGCTTACGGTCAACCGCGTATGAATGTACGTGACGAAGATGAAAAACTTAAACTTAAAGTTCAGGTTTTAATTAGAACTTTCCAAAGTTTATTAAACAGAATTGTAAACTTCCCTGAAGAACCAACTGGCGAACAAGCTTCAGCGTGCGCTGCCACAACAATGGCTTTCGTTCAACATATCAGTCGCATGATCATAGAGACAACTAACATCATGGTAGAAGATCTTGATAAAATGGAAGACGATCTTGCAAAGAACGAAGAATACCGCAAATGGAAATTAGAATTTGATAAAATTATTAACGAACAAGAAAACACAAATCGCATGGCGCGAGTTTTAAAAGAATTAACGAAGCCAGGATCTGGTGTTTACAATAGATCAGAATTTGCTGAAGCAGCTGCAAACTTAAAGCGAAGCCTTTTGGGCGCTCGCACAGGATTCTTAGCTGGAGAATCACCGGTTTACGCTTGGTTAGATTACAAGCGAGATCAGTTTGCTCGCGCAAGAGGTTCATTTGATAAAACAATCAATGACATCCTAGCAAAAGCATTTGCACTTACGACAAGCGGCAAAGGTGTCTATTCAAAAAATTCAGCGTATTCGACAAAGCAGTTTTACGCTGATTATGAAATGGCTCAAAATCTAGTAGTCCTAAACAAAAAAACATTACCGGTTAATTCTCAGCAGTGGGAACTTGCCTGTATCGATTTGGAAAAAGCAGTTAAAGATTACGCTGATGCTTTAGATCACCTAGGAACAACACATTTCATGTGCGATATGATCTATGATTACTTAGATAATTCGGTTGATAAAAAGATTATTAACTATTGCCGTGGTCAGACTGATTATACAGGAGTTCAAAAAGACCGACAGAAATCATATATCGACCAATCAATCATAGAGCTAAGTCGAAGGCCTTCGCCAAAATTGATGAGCGTACAAGAGCAAGCAAATCTAGTGGCTAAAAAAATGGTAGAAATCGGCTGCCGATTACCAAGAGCAGGCGACGCACAATAACCCAAGACGAATAATTATAATCTATTGATCCAAATGGCACGATGCCATTTGGACAGCGTTCCCATGGATGGACGCTCTACGCTCAATATATTACTGCTTAAAAAAGAGACGCGTCGTTCCCAATACCCGTCTATTCATCACAGATTGCAAAGCAATCTATTCATCTAGGATAAAGTTAATCGGATCCACCGGGATCCCGTTAACGCGAACTTCGTAGTGCAGGTGCGGTCCAGTGGATCGCCCTGTATTACCGACCGAAGAAATCACATCATACTTTGAAACTTTTTGTCCGACTCGAACATAGATCTGCGAATTATGCGCAAATCGACTTGTCACACCATAACCATGATCGATACTAACAAGCTTTCCGTAAGTTTCATCGTAAGATGCGAAAATAACCACACCATCTGCCGGAGAATAAACCGGAGAACCCGGTGCTGCCGCGATATCAAGACCTGCGTGAAGTTGCATTTTATTTGTAAATGGATTGAGGCGATAACCGAAGCGTGAAGTGATCCAACCACGCGCGGGCTTAATATTCGGAGTCGAATTAAGCAAAGATAATCGTTCACTTAAACTTTCCCACAATTCAATAACACTTTGTTCTTTGAGCTGAGTTTCTTTTACGGCCTTATCAATTCGAATAACAAGAGTCGCATAATCCTGATTCGAAGGCTGAACTGCGACTTCAGCTTTCATTTCATTTATTTTTTCTTCGCGAGGAAAATCTTTATCCTGTTCAGCCATCTTTTGATTGCTGATTCTTTGATCCATCGGTTCGTATTCATCCATCGACTGACCCGACCCTGGCTTTGCGCCCATCGTGAGTTTCGTCACCCGGTCTTCCATGTCGATATTTGTGATCAATTTTAATTTATTCGTAAAAATTTTAACACGCTCGAGTGAATTTTCCAGTGCGCCAAGCTTTCCTTCAACGATTTGGAATTGTTTTTTGAGCATGACGTTTTCATTTTCAAGACGTTTATTTTCCATCGCCTGAAACATCAAACCTAAGTAATCAATAAAGCCCGCAACGAAAATAAGAATCACGACCGCAGTTGTAAAAAGAACGACTTTAAGTGAAATAAGCGAAAGCACAAACTTACGAGTAGTTCCCGATTCGTTATTGACTAAAAGTAGCGTGACGTTTCTTTTTTCCATTAATTCTATTTCTCTGATTATTTTTCTGGAAAATGTACTATTAGGACGGTGACGTTGTCATCTCCGCCATGAGCCAAAGCCAAATTCACAAGCGCCAACGCCACTTCATTTAAAGATTTCGTCTTAAAACAATCTGCAATTTTATGATCCGGCACAAGCCCTGACAATCCATCAGAGCAAAGTAAATATGTTTCGCCGGGTTTGATTTCTCTGTCGATGATGTCTGGATGAACGACTCTTTCATAGCCAACAGATCGAGTGATCACATTTCTTCCAGAAAATGTGGCAGCTTGTTCTGGCTTTAATAAACCAGTTCGAATTTGTTCATTTAACAGAGAATGATCTTCAGTAAGCTGCCAAAGATTTGAATCATCGAATAGGTAGCATCTTGAATCGCCAACGTTACCAATATACATGCGATCATTATCAATATAGCAGCTGACCATGGTTGTTCCCATTCCCATCAGCTCTGGACTTTCAATTGCTGCTTTATCAAAAATTCTCATGGATGCTTTTTCAAAAACTTTATGCATCATATCGCGTACAGCCATATCAGGAGAATTTTTTAAAACTTTTACTTCGGTTTCTAAAGTTTGAACTGCAAGACTTGATGCGACTTCGCCACCGCTATGTCCACCCATGCCGTCTGCCACAACAAATAGCCCTAAACTTTCGTTGATAAGATACGAATCTTGATTCGATTCTCGCTTATTGCCTTTATCTGATACGGCCCAAACTTGTGGTTTCATCTTTGATATTGTCTCGATATAGGAACGCGCGGTCAAACTAGACTTTTGGTTAGCTAGTTTTATTTAAGGCTATTTGAGTAACCGACCGATAGTTAATTATGTTCAAAAGACTTCGCTTTACAGAGTTTGTGATTATCTCCTTCGCCCTTCACGGATTGACGTTGGCGATAATGGCATTGCCAAAAATTCAGCCAAAAAATAGTGAAATCACGGTTGAATTATTAGACCAAACTCCGGCTCAGCCACCACAGGCTGTTAGACCAGCTGAAGTCCAAAAAAAGAAAGAGAAGACTGAGCAACGCCAAAAGCAGATCGTTGAACAGGAAGTTAAGAAAACAAATGAAGAAGCACCTGATACTCGTTTTTTAAGTGCACAAAATCAAAAAGTTGAAAAACAGACAGTATCAAAAAATAGAGGCGAGTTTAAAAATTCTAAAAAAGAAGCTGCTTCAAGAAAAGAATCTCAAGCTGCAAGAGCTTGGAGCCTAGCGCCAAAGCTCAACGCTGCAGCTATTACTTCGGACGATGGATTTAAAAAAGCTCAGCCTTCAGAAGCAGGCGAAGAAAATTCAGAAAAAAAAGCTGAAGTGGCTGATGGCAGTCAAACTGATGATTACATAAAAGATGTGGATCAAGGCTTAGAAACTTTGCTCAACGCGAGAGAATTTAAATACTACAGTTATTATAACCGGATTCGCAGACAGCTAAGTCAGCATTGGGAACCAAAAGTAAGAGTCAAATTGTCGCAAATGTTCAAGCAAGGTCGTCATATCGCAGCCGAAACCGATCGCGTGACAAAACTGATTGTCGTTTTAGACAAAGGTGGAAATCTAGTGAAGGTTCAAGTTGTTAAAGAATCTGGAGTGACAGATTTGGATGATGCAGCGACTGAAGCCTTTCAATCAGCAGCGCCTTTCCCGAACCCTCCAACGGGAATTATCGAAAAAGATGGCACTGTTAAAATCCGTTGGGATTTTGTTCTAGAAAGTTAGTCCTTTTAAGCAGTTTATGAGACCTAGAGACAAAGCCTGGAGTTTCGACTCCAGACGCGGTGTTTAATGGCTTTGATAACAACAACTTAAGCACTACACCGGATAGACATGAAAACGCCAAAAAATACCTCATCATATGCTGTTGCCAATAATTCAACTAAAACACCGCTTAACAGAGAGGTTTTAGAATCCATCGCACGTCGAGCTCACTACCTGTCGACGCAAATGATTTATCAAGCCAATCATCGCGATGACAAAACAAAAGGTGATCCCAAAATTGGAGGTCACGTTGCAGCTTGTGCTTCGTCACTTCACATCTTGGGCGCACTCCATTTAGTTGTGCGATCTGGATTTGATCACATTGCAAACAAACCACACGCGGCACCCGTTGATCACTCTTATCACTACTTACTTGATCTGTTTTTAAAATCAGATCTTTCTAAATTATCGTTGAGTGAGTGTGATACAGCGATGATGGGACTTCGCAAATATTCTCATAATGGCGAACCGGTTTTCCAAAGTTATCACTCTGCTTACGATAGCGATCATCATAATTTCTTTCCTTCGGGCACAGTAGGAATTCCACCTGTACAAGCTGGATATATGGCGCTTGCCTATCGCTACGCTAAAGAACATGGCTACGAAGTTCCAGATGCTCACTTCTGGGCCCTTAGCGGAGATTCTGAATTCCGTGAAGGTAGCATGTACGAAGCAGTTCCCGATTTTGCTGAACGTGAAATTGGAAACCTCACTTGGATTGTTGATTACAATCGTCAATCTTTAGATGGTCACAGAATCACCAATGAACAAATCTACGGCGGCACTGACGCTGATCGTATCGAAAAAACGATGGCAGCCAATGGTTGGGAAGTGATTCAAGTTCGTCACGGATCAAAACGAAAAGAATTATTTGCTCGCCCTGGCGGTGAGGCATTTCAAACTTTCTTAGAAAAAGAATTAAAAGATTATGAACTTCAAGCTTTGTTACTTGTTCGAGATGTAAAACTTCTCAAAGAAGGAATCGTTAAAGAATATCCGAAAATGAAAAAGTTCCTAGACTCTGTAAACGAGCAGGAATTAATGGACGCATTCAAAGATTTCGGTGGTCACGATATTTTAGCAATGGCTGAGGCGATGGAAACGACTAAAAAGTCAGTTCGCAGACCTTCGATCATTATTGCTCATACGCTTAAAGGCTGGGGCCTTAAGATGGCCGCTGCGCCTGGCAACCACTCGGCTTTGTTAAATGAAGACGAAATGGACGAGCTCAAAGCTAAGCAAAAAATTTCTTCTGGAAAGTTATTCGAACGTTTCACTTCCACTGCTCCGGAAAACGAATATTTGAAAACTCGCGGCGAAAAACTTTTTTCTGAAATCAAAGCTCAAAATACTTTGAAGAAAAAGAATCAGGATTATTTCGCAAAAGAATTAACCAAGTTTGGTGAAATTCCAGAAAGCTTAGACATCAACACAAAAATGACAAGCTACCCACACACTCAGTGGATGCTCGGCCAGTTAACTGCAAAGTTGACTCGTATTTCAAATACTTCCTTAGATGAAAACAAGATTGGAAAAAACCAAAAAGTTCTGACTGACTCGGAAAAACCTTGGAAACTTCCAGGCGAACTTTTCATTTCAATGGCACCGGATGTGGGAACATCGACAAACTTAAATCCCGCGATGGATGGTAAGATTTTCGGTGCGCCAATTGTCACAGACGTTGAAACTGAATTAGGTGTTAAAGACTTAAAACTTCCCGATCTAGTTCCTGGTGAAGAAGTCACAGATCGTTTCTTAAGATTTGAAATCGCTGAAGGAAACGTCATGAGCTGCGTCGGATCCTTTGGTCGCCTGCGTGATACGTTAGGCATTCCTATCATGCCGCTTATGACAGTTTATGATTTCTTTATCAAACGTGCACACGATCAATATTTCTATAATCTTTATTGGAAGAGTTCGTTTATTTGCGTGGGAACTCCTGCGGGCGTGACGCTTTCGCCGGAAGGTGCTCAGCATGGTTGGAAGTCAGATTTCCAAATTCCAAATCAGCTGACTTGGGAACCTTTGTACGCGATTGAACTTGATTGGATTCTTTGTGACTCGATCAAACGTCATGTGATGAATAATAACCAAGGTCGATCTGGCGTTCTTATCCGTGGTGTTACTCGCGGTATCGAACAAAAAGATATGATGACGTACCTGAAAAAGCAGCTTCGCTTCAAGCAAGATGCTTCTGCTCCTCTTGCACGTACTGGGTTTATGCTTGACGGTGCAGTTGATGAAGAAACCGTGGCATCTGCAGACGATAACGAAATTTTACGCCTAATCAGAGAAGACGTGTTAGCCGGAGCTTATTACTTGATCGATTACCGGGGTTACGCTGGCTACGAGCCCGGTGATAACGTGGTTCACATTATCAGCATGGGATCTCCGACGACTGAAGCAATTAAGGCTTCCGAAGAACTTCTTTCACGTGGCATATACGCTAACCTAATCGTTGTCACATCATCAGATTTACTTTGTGGTATTCAAGGTCACGAAAATGATTATGCTCATTTAAAGCAAGGGCTTCAGATTGATTCTAAACTTTACATCAAAACTCCAGAAGAAATTTCTGGTGAAG
>JANPPO010000503.1:0-22342 GCA_031428555.1 Bdellovibrionales bacterium
GCGACCCAACCAACAGGTGGTCCTAGCCCAGCCAAAACCCCAAGGTAGCCGCCGATAGCTTCAACCCAAGAATAAGTTTCAAAACTTTTATGGGCAAAATATTTGTGATAGAAAATTCCGATTCCAACAACGCCTAAAAGAACCCAAGAAGCATACGTTAACCAAAGCCAGTTCAACGAAACTTTTTGAAACAGGAGCAAGTAAAAACCCATAGAAAATCCGAAAATATGTTGCGGAATGGTAATGTACAGAATTCCTTTAGGTATATGAAATTCGCTGCGCTGCTTGGAACATATTGCATTTTCCACTTACTGGTTTGCCTCTGTGAAAACAATCATTCTCTTTAAATTTTCAGCTAGCTTCACTGGAACTTTTGATGATCCAGAATGTAATTGGCAAGAATCAAAAATTATCAGTCGATTATACTTAAACTCGATAACATCAATTACAGAAAAATGAGAATGTAGTTCTTCGGGAATATGATTTAATAATTTATTTTTTTCTTCTGTTGATAATGACTTGGCTAGGTCATTAGAAATTACTGCATTCAAACTTTTGATAAAATCTTCTGGTGTTGCTAAAAGATAATTGTAATTCTCAACGACTTCTTTCGAATAAAGAAAATTTTTAAAGTCAGTAATAGAAACGGAAAAATATCCCCGGGCATTAAAAAGGACAAGATGTTCTTGAAAGTGATTTTCTTCCAAGCAAAACGTCAGGTTCTTGTAGGGAATTGTATCTGTTTTAAGTCCAGAATCTGTATGCATAGTAAATGGCTTGTTACTTTTAAAAGCAAATAAACTTTTAACTGTGAAATTCTCAATATAGTTTTTAACTTTATCGAAAAATATATTTGGTATTTTTTTTTCATCGACGAATCGCACTTCTAAGTTGCGACCCTCCTGACCTACATGGCTGTCTACTCGGTTAACTTCCATCAGGGACTTTTTTAAGGAAGCCATCTCGCTTTCGTCTAGGAAATTATCAATTATAATTGGCTTCGACCAGAGAGCTCTGATTTTAGACTTTATCTCTTCGCTTCGAGCTAGGTTATTGATTGTGCTAGACACCGATTTTTACCCTTATTCTCTTCGCGAAAATGTGAAGACTATACTATACAAAGGCTACACAGCACCCTCTATGCTGTCAATTCGACTTCAGTCTGCTTTGACCATGGCAGGTTACTTCAATAACTAAGGTTACCTTTCATTAAAACCACTTGAGAGAATTAATCGCCTTAACTTGGGAAACGGCCAAAAAACTACTGACTTCAATATTTTTTTTCTGATAGCCTAATTGTAATGAGAGCTGGCCGCATTCTACTTTTTTTCCAAATCGTTGCCCATTTGGCAATTATCCCAATGTTTTTGTATGCAGGTTTTAAAGATTATTTTATTTCGCTTGCGGTTTATTTTCTGACTGGTTGTTTAGGTATGAATATAACCTATCATCGTTTGCTATCTCATAGATCTTGGAAAGCGCCTAAATTCTTTGAAACAATTGGAACAACTTTAGGAACCCTCGGCCTAACTGGATCTTCGATTGCTTGGTGCGCAGTTCATCGTGATCATCACCAGCATGCAGATACACCTCATGATCCTCACAGTCCTCATTGGAGCCCTTGGTGGAAGGTGCAATTTTTAAGTATGTTTTATCGGCCAAATTTAAGAAAAGTTAGCGATTTATTAAAAAATCCTACGCACCGCTTTTTGCATAAAAATTATTTTCTTATTAATTTGTCTTATCTTTTAATCTTAGGAGTTATTAATCCATTCCTAATTATCTCTGCTTATTTGTTTCCAGCAGCTATCCTTTGGAATGCCGGAAGTGCCGTAAATAGTCTGGGACACATCGCTGGATACAAAAACTTTAATTGTCCAGATCACGCACGAAATAATTTAATACTAGGATACTTAGTTTGGGGCGAAGGCTGGC
Source organism: Bdellovibrionales bacterium (assembly GCA_031428555.1). Lineage (GTDB taxonomy): Bacteria > Bdellovibrionota > Bdellovibrionia > Bdellovibrionales > Bdellovibrionaceae. The sequence continues at coordinate 1,936 of JANPPO010000503.1, forward strand.
ACAATAATCATCATCGATATCCAAAAAGGTCATATTATGGCACTAAATGGTATGAAGTTGATATTTCGGGCTTAATTATTAAATTTCTTAAAAAGAAAAACGCAAATTAAATATATTGTAGCATTGGAAGTGTAACTTTATCCAATGGTTGCAGTTCGTATTTTTTTTGAAGTTTACTTACGGCTTCTTTTATTTTTTCACTACTTTCCAATCCAATCAATGCTACTCCTTTTCCGCTCCTGATATAGCTTTGGTTGCCCCAATCGTTCTTGGTTGAAAGAATCGAATAGCCTAATTTTTTTAGAGGCTCAAAACGATTAGCTGATATTTCCAATGTACCTAAAACTGTCTTAACATTATTCTTTAAACAAACCTCAAGAGCCCGACATCTTAAAATACTATGTAAACCAAATGACTCGTAATTTTTTCTATTTGCGGCTCTTGTTAATAGAGCAACCGGTAAGTTTATATTTTCAGGAGTAGTGAATAAAGTTGTATTCTCGAGCTTTGAATTTGAACGAAATCCACTGAGCCGCAGATAGGCTATAAGTAAATCATCTTTCAAATCTCTAATACCTAAATGAATTGAGTTTTTATCCGCATTATTCCAATTCAATCCGGAAAGATCTACATGATTACCATAGCATCTTCTATACTCACTATGGCGCAGTTGAACGATTTCGTCTTGGAATCGTAGGTCAAGAAATGAAAATGACAGGCCTTTCTTCATCTAACTGATATTCTAGCATGTGCCGGTTGGAATGAATAATTATTCTATAAAATAATTAAGCTTTGGGCTGATGAAACTGACTGATTTTTTTATGATCAACTACATCCATGACCAAGTGGACTCGGTCGTAAGTCCCACCGTTTACAACTCTGTGTAAGCGATTAACCCTAACCAAGTACGATTGACCTGTAGCCGCCATATGGGCCCTATCACCTTCAATTTCGAAAAAACATTTATCGTTTGTTATAATTGGAAGATGAAGTCGAACCGCATCGACATGATCGGGATAATCTCGATGCCATGTGGACTCTAAACCGGCAGTCAGCTTTATGAGACGAGCTCTCTGTGGATGAAAACCCATATTTTTTATTTCTTCTATAACTTCAGCTAAATAACCGTGGCAAATTTCCGTCGGCAAAACATATTCGGATCTTTTTTTCCCACCCATGGCCCCAACCAAGGCGCTCAATTTTTCAACGGAGATATCTTTTTGAACTACTCTGTGACCAGGATGCCAGCCATCCTTATAAGTTTTATCTGAAGAAAGAACTGACCAGCCTCCAAATGCGGGAGATTGATGAATCGGCTCTAGAGCAAGTACATGTTCTTCTAAATGCTGCTTCAACATTTCTATGTTGAATTTTGTATTAATCGCTTCGTAAATCATGAATCCACTACCTCATCCTCGGAAAATTATGGACGATCCAAATTACACAAACAAGCTTAATGCATGCCATCAAATGAGGCGGTCCACCTTGTAGAACAAGAATGCCTTTTTTAATCTAAAGATAGAAGGCCGCTCTAAACTGAATAATCTGAAAAAGAGACGAATTGATGATTAGCGAAAAGCTCTCTTTGGATTTTGATTTCGAATCTCTGAAAAATGAATTTTTAGAAATTCAAAAAAACTTAACGCCGGTTATGATAACTGAAAAGTTTGGCGGCTGGAGCATTACGTCCTCCACTGGCAGTTATCAAGATGGCTGGATCACCGGTGAAGAATTTGCGAATGATAAAGCCGATGCAGAATTTGACCTTGATAGATTACTCGAGAAGAAGAAATTCAAAAGTATCCGTGAATATCGCAAGCCTACTGAATGTTGTAAAGAACACGCGGATACATTGATTAAAAAGCTAGATGATATGGGACTTTTTCCCTGCCGGGCGCGCTACATGCTGCTAAAAGCTGGTGGTGAAACAAACTATCATCGGGATTGTCCAGAAAGCGTTTATGCAGTTAGGCTTCATATTCCAATAATCACTAATTCCGAATGCTTTTTTTTAACTGAAAGCGGGAAGCAACATTTAGAAACTCAAAGTGCCTATCTTCTAAAAGTTAATCGCCTACATCAAGTCATGAACTACGGAAATACAGATAGAGTTCATCTCATCTGTGATGTCTATGATACAAAGAACGTTTCTCAGTTCCATCAGCTCACCGAAAGAGATATCGAATATTTTAAAAGTCGAAGGAAAAGCTAGAAAATGAATTCCGGTAAAATCAAGCCAGAAATTTATAAACTAGAAGCCTGTGAGTTCTCTCAGATACTTGATGTTTGGAAAATTCATCTATGGCCAGATCGTAAAAGCGAAATTGAACCGATTAGCTTAATTGATGAAAATGGAATGATTAATGCCGATATACGCGATGCAGCCGTTTTTTTTTGGCGAATAGTTAATGTTGAAAATAATCAGACAATTGGCTGCGTGAGTAGTTGCCAAACTTCTCCTACCAGCATGAGAAGCCGCGGACTCTGGATACAACCAGATTATCGAAATATGGGATTGGCAAAAACATTAATGTCTGCCATTTTTGAAAAAGCATTAAGTCTTAAGTGTCTAAAAGTATGGACAATGCCCCGTTTTTCAAGTTGGCCTTTCTATCAGAAAATCGGCTTCATCTCTAGGCAAAGGGTTGATAATTTTGAATACGGTCCACATTATTTGGCCGACTATAACTTAAGGAGCTTTCAAAAATGAATTCAGATTCAGATAAAATATTCTCAATTCAAAAAGTTAATATAGAAAGACTTCAACTTTACTCGCAGTTATTTCTATACGGAGATTTTGTACCCCTGAAATTTTATATTAATCCCCAAAATATTGAAAAGGAATTAGAGCACTTTGAAAAGAATTGGGTACCTTACAATATCCAACGTGGCGACACTGGCAGACTAGGTCTAAGCTTAACATCATTAGATGGCGGTTTATCGGGGTATCCAGATTTACAGTCTCTATACCAATATAGCAACGAAACTGGCCATAAAGTTTCAGAAAATGACTTCAATAAATTAACTCCAGTCTATGAGAAAGCCCTCGCAATAAGAGAGCTCGTAGATTATTTTAAAGAAGATTTAGGTCGCTCAAGGTTCGTGCGCTTTAAAGCTGGTGGACACTTTCCTCCCCATCGCGATCACTCTGTAAGTTATCAAGTTCCAGACTACTTTAGACTTTTTATTCCGCTTACTCATACGGGGCCAAACAGTCTGTTCTTTATCTATGATGGCAAAGTTATAAATTACGAGCCTGGCAGAGTTTATCTCTTCAATGCACTTAAGACACATTCAGTTTTTTCAATGCAGAATCAAGCACTTACTTTGGCATTTAGCTTAAAGCTTTCACAGAGTGCAATACTTAAGGCCCTCCATGCTTTAGAGGTAAAATAACTTATCTCAAAGGACTTAGCATAAGCTCTAAATCTTGAGTCGAAATCGAACTGACCTCGTTAGAACCTGGAAATCTTTCGAGAAGCCGCTTTCTGTACTCAGCATCTTCGCTTTGCACTTTTTCAAATCCTGTATATTTGGGACGATCATGCAATGGAAAGTGTTGCTGGTAAATTTTGAGCTTAGAAGTTTCGGTTGATAATTTCCCAGTCAGCTTATCGTTTACTAAGTCTTGCACAAAAGGATCTTCCAGGTATGAAAGCATAATTTCTGGAGTATATTGGAAGAATCCCGGGCAGCCTGGTCGATTTCTCACGATAAAATGTCTATACCAGGCAGCTATTTTTTCTTTTTCCCAAAGGTTCCATCGACTTTTTTCATACGGGCTTGAACCCGGTACGTAATCAACTGGTTTTTCTTTTACAAAAAGACATTCGCCGCTTCCCATTATGGCATAGCCAGGAATTTGATCAACTAACCACATTGTTGGTAACAACTGCGGAGAAACGCAGTAAGTTCGGTTCGCAAATTCATCAGCTTTATTTTTCCAGAAATCTAACAAATCTAAATCATACAAATCATATGGTACTTTTAATCCATCACAAACGACCACAGCCCAACTGACATCATGAATATTAAGATCGTACTTATATCTTAAGATCGAAGCTCTTACTGGAATTTTACTTTCGACAAAAGATCTCAAGGCGACTTCGGAATCTACACCACCTGAAAACATAACATGAATAGGCTGATCAGTTTTACGCCGAATTAGTTTTGCAGTTTCTAGACATTCATCATGAAAATTGAATGGAGTTCTTCCAGAATGACCGTAGCTAACGAACCACTTATCCTGAGCGCTCTTCCGAAATATAAATGGCTCACCATTGTAGCCGAATTTGAAATGGTTTTCATGAGACAATTCCGGCGTCTTCTGATTCAAGTATTTACCTCAGTTTTTAGATAGGTTCTTTAAGGTCTTAAAAGAATAGTCACAATTTACTAAAATTCAAAACCAATATTTGGGAAATCAACTTTAGCGATTAATGACAGGTTGAGTTATCAAGTGTCCTCTCTCGCTTGTTACAATTAGAATTGAACTTACTACCCATGACATTTAAGAAAAAAATCTTACTTCTTTTTCTACTTACAATTTTGCTACTAGGTCACTCTTTGGTTCGCTTGGCTGGCGATGAATGGTGGCCTTTTTCAAATTACCCAATGTATTCAGCAGTTTTTAAATCTGATATCATAGCTTACCACGAGATCTGGGCCCTAGATGAAGAAGGAATGGAAGAAAAATTAGCTGTCTCAAAATATTTTCAACCCTACAACGACCGGTCTTTAGAAGAAGTATTTCTATATAATAAAAATCCGGATCGGCGCCAAGAGATAATTGAAATTCTACATAGGTGGTATGAAAAACAATCTTCAACCAAAAACTGGAAAAAGATAAGATCACTTAAACTTTATAAATTTGAGTATAACTTTAGTGCCTTAAAAGAAAATCAAGGGTCGAAAGAATCTCTATTAGGCGTGCGAAACAATCCGGTTCGAAAAACTGCACTTCATGAGTCAAAAAGTGATTAGGAAAATCAGTCTTTTTCTTTTTCCACTAGAATCAGCTACCTCACTTGGGTTGTTTCGATTTTTCTTTTATGGCATCGTCTTTTTCATTTTCGCTGACCAAAACCATCTACTGAATTGGCAAGAAGTACCTCTTGATCTCTGGTTCGGACGTGGCCTAACTGAAGTATTGAAGTCCTTATTCTGGCAATTTAATCACAACCTCGTTTTTAGAGTTTGGCAAATTTCACTTATTCTTTCAGCATTCGGACTTTTTACACGTATTTCGACTGTTCTAGCATTTGGTTCTGGATTTCTTCTGATTGGGTACGCGCAAAGCTTTGGATATTTTACCCGCTTATTTATGCCCATTTTATGGGTTCTATTTTTTATGATTTTTGCAAAAAGTGGAGATGCCTTTTCAATTGATCAACGTCTTAATAGCAAAAAAAGAAATTCCTTCTCATTATCAGATAGTGACGAATACGGTTGGCCCATTCAGTTCGCAAAGATAATTTTTTGTGTCGTTTTTTTCCAAGCAGGCTTATCAAAACTTATTAATGGAGGCGTCGAGTGGTTGGATGGGATCTCACTTCAAAATAGGATGCTTTTTTCCTATGTTTGGCCTTTTAATTCTAGCGGCCGATTAAATTTTCAATTTCATCATTTTTTCTTTGATAATCTATGGGTCTCTACTATTGGCGCTTTCTCTACAGTAATTTTTGAGTTTTTCTGTCCATTAGCCCTTTTTTCAAGAAGACTAAAGGCGCCGATAATTTTGGGACTAGCCATTATGCAGGCATTAGCGCGCTTTACTATCTTCGTGAATTTTTCTGCCTATATTGCATTGTATATTGCTTGGTTACCTTGGGGTAAAATTGCAAAAAAAATGAAAGAACAAGCTTGAGAAAGCCCGATACTGCAAAAGACTTTAAAGAAACATTTGCTGGAGATTTATGATTCATTTAGAAAGCGGTTATAATGGCAAACCTTGGACAAAAAGATTCTCCAATGAAGATTTTTTCTACTTTGATATGAAGTCGTGCGACAACTCTAAATCCTTTGAAAACGAAATTGACGCTGCAATTGAAGGAATGCGAACAAAATATTCGAACTGGAAATTTTTGGATGACGGTTCTTTAATTTCACAAGTAATTAAATACCGCTTAAGGCCGCCAGAAATACAAAGCACCACAGCTTCTGATTACTTTGATTCTGAATTCTGGAATCACTTGAATACAGAATATCAAATTTTTAATAGAAAAGATTTAGCTCTTTTGACAATATCAAAAAACTTAAACTGCCCTGTCATTTGGCCGTTTGCATCCGGCCTGATTATAAACGCTAGCTATAGTCGCGACTTACAAAAGAGTTTAGATATTCCTTATTGGGTTTTTTTAGAGTCTGAACGGTTTCATAAAATTAGACTTTGCTGCCAAGAATTAAAATTAGACATCTCCCCTGACTTGATAAAAATGACTCCTGAACTTATGAGATCTTTTTTCTTGCACCCACTTCACCTAACACTTTTTAGCCAAAAAAGTTATTCTGAACCTCACAATGATTTAACTGAAAGACAAATTTGGAAATCACTTTTGCTTAGCCAAGACGTTAATCTCTACCCAAAAGAGTGGGTTCCGAAAGAAGACTTCCTGGCTACGAATTCACCGGAAAAAGTGGCGCAGTTTCCTATTCACTCCTTTCTACCAAAGTATTTTAACTATAAAAGTCATCTTCATTCTAAAGAACAGGAATGGTATGGCAGTACTAACTGAAATATCTGATCAAGATTGGTTAAACACGTACAACAGCCTGACGGTAGCAGGAAAACTACAAACAGCTCATCTACAAGATAATATTTTTTCTTCTTTGCAGTGGACTGGGCTAGATTCAATTATAAAAACTCGCAGAAAATATTGGGCACTTAAGATTGATAATCAGCTCGTTAGCTTTTTGCACTCATACTATTTGTCTCAAACCGTCATGCGGCTTCGAGGACTCTGCACCCTACCCAGTCATCAGAACCATGGATACATGAAATCCTTGTTAGAACTCGTAATAAATCAATATCGCAGACCAGATTTAGAATTTTTATGTTTCGCATCTAACAGCGGGATCCCCGTCTGCAAATCCGCTGGATTTTATATAATTAAGGATTTCGCTCCTCGCCATGTCGAATATAAAGATTCTCAGAATCAAAAGTGGATAACAGATAAGTCTTCATTAATTTTTATGATGAAGCGGCCTTCGTTTATGAGTGAACCCTAAATTCCATACTATTGGGTTGAAGATAAATTTCTTCAGGCGTTAGCTCCACAATCAATGGTCTGATAATGACGCCCTTTTCTTTTGCTTCAATTAAAAGCTTTGCATACTTTGGATCAACATCCGCAGCGGTGGAAAATGTTTTACAATCTGCTCTTTGAATTGTGAATACAATTTCAGCTTCATGACCTTCGTCGATTAGTTTCATCAATTCGACTAAATGTTTTTGTCCCCGAGTCGTCTCAGCGTCTGGAAAACAGGCGGCACCTTCCCGCGCCAAAGTCACATTCTTAACTTCTATAAATCGTTTTTTACCTGAAGAATTAGTTAGGCAGGCATCCAGCCTAGTCTCTTTAGAAATTTTTACTTCAGATTGAAAACTATCAAACTTGTGCCAGTCGGAAATAATTCTATTTTCAAACGCTTCTTTAACAAGCTTATTGGGCCAACTGGTATTCACTCCGACCAATACACCCGTTGGCGATTCAGTTATCTCTAAGGTATATTTTAATTTTCGCTCGGGATTATCCGACTCGGAAATGTATGCAGCCCTGCCTTCTTCCCAGCAAGACTTCAGACTTCCCGTGTTAGGACAGTGAGCTGTGACGATTTGGCCGTTTAAATTCACGTCAGCAAAGAATCGTTTGTAACGTTTTATCATGAGGGCTTTTAGCAACGGGGCTTTAAATCGCATAAAATGAAGTTAACCCCTCCAGTTTCCAAATCAACATTTGAGATTAATGACGACTTGAGTTATCAAGTGTCATACTATCGTTCTCAGGTTTTCTCTTCTTGCGTGGCAAGATGGAAAACAATTAGAACAACTGCTACGACGATCGTTTTAGAGGTACCAATTATGTCTAAGCCCCACGTTCCAAAGCCAGATTGGCTTAAAGTTCGCGCACCTTCTGGCGAAAACTACACCCGTATCAAAAACATGTTAGGTGAACTCAAGCTTGCAACTGTTTGCCAAGAAGCTAAGTGCCCCAACATGGGAGAATGTTGGTCCGGTGGAACTGCAACTTTTATGCTCATGGGCGAAGTTTGCACTCGTGGTTGCAGATTCTGTCACGTTAAGACTGGAAATCCAAAAGGCAAGATTGATGAACTTGAACCAGAAAAGGTTGCTTACTCGATTTCTCAAATGGGATTAGAGTATGTAGTTATCACAAGTGTTGATCGTGATGATCTTCCAGATCAAGGTGCTGCACACTTCGCAAGAACTGTCGCTACAATTAAAAAACTTCAGCCTCACCTAATTGTCGAGATCTTAACTCCTGATTTCCGTGGTCATATTGATTTAATCAATACGATCGTTGATGCGAAGCCAGATGTTTTTGCTCACAATATTGAAACAGTTGAAAGACTCACTCCATCTGTTCGCGATCCCCGCGCAAAATACCGACAGTCTCTCGATGTACTTGCGGGTGTAAAAAAACACGATCCTACTCGGTACACAAAATCTTCGATCATGTTAGGTTTGGGCGAACAGGAAGACGAAGTCATTCAGACTTTAAAAGATTTACGTTCTGTTGGTTGTGATGTCGTGACCTTTGGTCAATACTTGCAGCCCACTAAGCGTCATCTGAAAGTGATCGAATACATTCATCCTGATCAATTTAAAAAGTGGCAACAGATTGCTGAAGACATGGGATTTTTGTATGTCGCATCTGGCCCACTCGTAAGAAGCTCTTACCGCGCAGGAGAGTTTTTTATGAAGGGCATCGTAGAAAGACAAAAGAAACTTGAGTCTGCTAACAATGATTTAATCAACGCTGAGGTGAAATAATGGCAACAGAGGTCCGACTCCCTGAATTAGGTGAAGGTGTTACTGAAGGTGAATTAGTTAAGTGGCTCGTAAAGCCAGGTGACTCTGTTAAAACTGATCAAGCAATTGCTGAAATCATGACTGATAAAGCCACTGTCGAAGTTCCATCACCAACTTCAGGTGTTGTAAAAGAATTGAAATTTAAAGTCGGCGAAGTGATTAAAGTCGAAAATGTTTTGATTACTCTTGATAGCGTAGGAACTTCTGCTTTAGCACCAGCTGCGAAAGCTCCTGCTCCCCAAGCTGCCGCAGCAAAAACTCCTGCCGCGCCTCAGCCGGCCGCAGCTCAACCAAAAACTCAAGCGACTTCAACGACAACGAATGGCTCTGGAACCCTTTTTGTGAAACTTCCCGAATTAGGTGAAGGTGTTGCAGAAGGCGAACTCGTAAAATGGCTTGTTAAACCAGGCGACGCGGTAAAAGTTGATCAGTCAGTTGCCGAAATCATGACTGACAAAGCAACTGTCGAAGTTCCTTCGACAATGGCTGGAACTGTGACTGAACTTATGTTCAAAGTCGGTGAAGTTGTAAAAGTAGAAAATGTTCTTCTCAAACTTTCTGGTTCAGGCGGCACTGCTCAAGCAGCGCCAATTCAAACTCCTGTTACTTCTAAACCTGCGCCTCCGGTGCAAAATGCTCCGAAGATGCAGCAACCTGCTGGCGCAACGGCTGCTGGCCCGGTTATGTATCCACCCGTTGCAGATTTTAAAGTTCTTGCGACTCCATCAACTCGCAGATTAGCTCGTGAAATGAATGTCGATTTGAATTCAATGTCAGGTTCTGGACTTGCGGGCCGGGTTACTCGCGATGACGTGATGAAATCTAAGCCTCAATCGGCCGCACCTCAGCCGGCCGCAGGCACACCAGCACCTTCGACAGGTAGCCAGACTTCTCACGCTCCGGGAATGCAAATTCCTAAGCCAGGTTATCAATCTCCAGCAGGTGCTGCTGAAGAAAGAGTTCCGCTCATTGGCGTAAGAAAGAAAATTGCTGAAAACCTACAGAAAGCCAAACAGATCATTCCACATTTTACGTTGATGGATGAAGCGGATGTAACTCAATTGGTTGGCTTCAGAGAATCCATGAAGCAAGCTACTGAAAAATCTGGAGTAAAAGTAACTTATTTGCCTTTCGTTATGAAGGCACTTATTGCGACAATCCGCGAATTCCCGATGCTGAATGCAAGTATTGACGATGCTGCTGGCGAAATCGTTTATAAAAAATATTTTAACTTAGGCTTTGCTGCCGATACTCCAAACGGACTTTTAGTTCCGGTTATTAAGAGTGCTGATCAGAAATCAATTTTAGATCTTTCTAAAGAAATTGTTGATCTCAGCACGCGCGCACGAGAGGGAAAATTAAAATTAGATGAAATGAGAAACGCCACTATCACGATTACAAACATTGGATCAGTTGGTGGAACTTATGCGACTCCTGTAATTAATCATCCTGAAGTTGCAATCTTGGGAATGTATAAAATTTCTGACAAATTGGTTCTTGAAGAAGGTGGAAAAGTTGGAGTTCGCAAAGTGATGAACTTCACAATCACTTGTGACCATAGACTTATCGACGGCGCAGTTGCCGCAAGAGTTTTGAAAGCCTTCATCAACCGAATTCAAAACCCAGGCGTTTTAATGCTGGACATGCACTAACGCAGAAGAGGACTCATGCAAAATTTTGATATTGTTGTAATTGGATCTGGTCCCGGTGGTTATGTCGCTGCAATCAGAGCAGCTCAATTAGGCTTTAAAACTGCTGTTATCGAAAAAGAAGCTTTAGGCGGCGTTTGCTTAAATGTCGGCTGTATCCCTTCGAAGGCTATGATCACAGCTGGTCACCACTGGCACCGCGCGCACCATGAATTTAAGACGATGGGTTTTAATATTAAATCTATCGAACTCGATTTCAAAAAATTATTAGAATGGAAAAACTCTGTATCAAGTAAGATGAGTTCAGGTGTTGCCCAATTATTAAAGGGAAATCAAATCACCGTAATTAAAGGTGAAGCTAGTTTTAAAAACTCTAAAGAGCTCACCGTTAATGGCGAAGCGATTCAAGCAAAAAACTTTATCGTAGCAACTGGCTCAAGACCAATTGAAATTCCAGGCTTTAAATTTGATGAAAAAGATATTCTATCATCGACTGGCGCACTCGCTTTAGATCATGTTCCAAAGCGTGTTGTAGCAATTGGTGGCGGCTATATTGGCCTCGAGATTTCTTCTTACTTAAAAAAGTTTGGTTCCGAAGTAACGGTAGTCGAAGCTCAAGGAACATTACTTAGCGGCGTTGTTGATCCAGAGTGTGCACAAGTCGTATCTCGTAAACTAGAAAAAAACGGCGTAAAGCTTGTTTTAAATGCTAAAGCAAAAGGTCAGAAAAAAACCAACGACGGTTATGATGTAACAGTTGAAATTAATGGCAAAGAAGAAGTTCTAAAAGCTGATAAAATTATTGTAACTGTTGGTCGTAGACCAAATGGTGACCAAATGAATTTGAAAGCTGCTGGCATCTTAGTTGATGAGCGTGGTTTTGTTAAAGTTGATGCCCAAAGAAGAACGAACGTTCCACACATCTTCGCAATCGGGGATATTTGTGGTCAACCGATGTTAGCTCATAAAGCATCCCATGAAGGCGTATTAGTGGCTGAAGTTATTAAAGGTCACAACCGTGTTTATGACGCTAAAACAGTACCAGCTGTCGTTTTCACTGATCCAGAAATAGCTTCTGCAGGGCTTATGGAATCAGAAGCCCGCGCTAAGGGCTTTAATGATCTTTTAATTGCTAAGTTTCCATTCGCAGCTAACGGTCGCGCCGTTTCGATGCAAGAAACAGAAGGCTTCGTTAAAATGATTGCTGATAAAAAGACGCATATCCTTTTAGGTGTTCACATCGTGGGACCAGAAGCTTCTAATATTATTTCTGAAGCCGTACTTGCGATCGAAATGGGTGCGCGCCTTGAAGATGTCGCTTTAACAATTCACCCTCATCCAACACTTGGTGAAACAATGATGGAAGCGGCTGAAGCAACCTTGGGTCACGCGATCCATATTATTCAACGTCCACTCTCAACAAACGGAAAAAATGCCCATCCTTAATAATGATCGCTTAGTCGTTGCACCTGCGCCCCTAGTCTTTCAAGAGTGGGGCCTGATCGATTATCAACAGGCTTTAGAAAAACAATTACAGCTAGTTCAAGAAGTTGCAGATCAGGACTTACCTGGTTATTTAATTTTCTGCACTCACCCACCTGTTGTAACGACCGGCAGAGCCACCAAGAGCGACGATATCTTTGCTTGGCAGGGCGAAGTCGTAGATGTATCTCGCGGCGGAAGAGCGACCTATCACGGGCCTTCACAGTTGGTTGTCTATCCCATCATGAATTTAAAGTTTTCCCGTCATGATCGAAAAGAAAAAGAAATCGTGGGATTCTTAAGAGTTTTCGAAAACTCGATCGTTGAGACTTTAAAAAAGTACGGCATTGAATCACAAGGCAGAAGTCTTCAAAAAAAATCTGATTCAGAAGCTGACGAGACCGGAGTCTGGGTCCAGAATAAAAAAATAGCATCGCTTGGAATAGCCGTTAAAAGATGGGTGACTTACCACGGAGCTGCCATCAATTTTTCTAAAGATGAAAAAGCTTTCAAGGGAATAAACCCATGCGGGTTTACTTCAGATGTTATTACTACAGTCGAAGATCTAGCTCCAAATTTCCCAAAACTGACTGAATTTAAATCCTGTTTAGCTGAAATCCTATTAGCCGACCTATAAAAGTTTATAGCCTATCGAGCAGGAGCAATTTGACACCAACCCCCCGCCCTTAAATGAATTTAGGACATGATCTTTATTACCCTCTTAGGGGAATTTTGCTAAATGTTAGACTCGGGCTTTCATATAATCGTTTTAAGGGCAGACCCCCTACGTTCTGCTACTTCCATACTTTTTTATTAGGCATTTTTCGGAAAGTAGTTTAAATCTAAGTTTCCAATAACTGTTCCGCTGCTAGAAGTGAAAAGCATTCCGCTCGTTCCTCTTCGGTGAACCCCGTTCCTTAGGAGGAAATCATGGGCAAAAAAGTATACGTTGGAAATTTATCTTACTCAATGGACGATCAGGCATTAACTGATATGTTCTCTGCATACGGCACTGTTGAATCAGCACGTGTTGTTATGGATCGCGACTCTGGACGCAGCAAAGGTTTTGCTTTCGTTGAGATGTCTAGCGACACTGAAGCACAAACTGCTATCGAAAAATTAAACGGCACAGAACAAATGGGCCGTTCATTAAACGTTAGCGAAGCTAAACCGATGGCTCCACGCGAAGGCGGCGGCGGCGGTCGTGGTGGTTTCGGCGGCGGTGGCGGTGGACGTTCTGGTGGCGGCGGCTTCGGCGGCGGCGGACGTTCTGGTGGTGGTGGCGGAGGCGGTCGCTCTGGCGGCGGTTCTCGTTACTAATCGATCAGCTTAAATTAAGATGATTAAAAAAAGGGATTCGAAAGAATCCCTTTTTTATTTCTGTTTACTCAAGATTGAGATCTCAAAGATTCAGATCTCCATGTTTTTGAGTCTTAGTAAGTCTTAGATTTTTTCTTATTATAATTCTGTTTGTAGCTTTGCGCCTTTATTTGGTTCGTATTTGCAGGAACCCTTCTTTGTTGCGCATGTAGGTGCTTGTTGGGATTCTTAACTGGTCCCGAAGGTCTGATGTTCGCAACCGCAGCTACTTCTTGTTGTGGAAACAAGAAATTGAGAACTGAAAACCTATCATCGAGCTTTAACGCAACTAAAGATAATATATAGAACGCTAACATCACATAGTGACGCCCTGAAGCCTTCTGCTTCATCAAAGCTTCGATCTTCATGAGTCGATCATCAACTAGATCAATTCCAGGTACACTTGCTGTAACCATATTCGGCATAACACGCATGTTATTCATAACTCCCGTAACCATGCCAGGATTGCTATGATCTAAAACTTGAGTGCTTGCTTCCAAGTGTGAAGCGATGGACTTCTGTGCTTGAAGGTTAAGATCTTGAAGTTCTTTTCGTTCGCTTTTAATTTCTTCAGCAAATAAGGATCTGACCAGCTTTCCAGTTTCTGCATAAGAGTAATCTGGGTAGTATTTCATCATTACTTGGCGAAGTGCTATTTGAAATTCAGCTGCAGAAGCATAACGCTCATTCGGATTTTTTCTTAATGCTTTTAAAATCACTGCATCAACATCCGGCGGGATCACGGGATAGTAAGTTGAAGGCGGAAGAATATGTTTATCACAATTATCAATTCGGCCAATGATAGTCACATCACTATCGCCATCATTGTGGAAAGGCCTGTGGGAAGTTAATAGTTCCCAAGCAACTATTCCTAAAGCAAATACATCTGATCGCGCATCAACTGGAAGTCCATTAACTTGTTCAGGTGATAAGTATGCAGTTTTACCTTTAATAGTTCCAACGCGGGTGGCTTCTTGAACCCCACTTGCTGCTTTTGCGATTCCGAAGTCGATAACTTTTAAATTGCCCTCATAGGATAAGATGAGGTTATGAGGAGAAATATCCCGGTGAATTGCGTTCACAGTCTCGCCAGTCACTTTATTTACGAAAGTATGCGCATAGCTTAACCCAGAAGCAGCTTGCGCTGCCAGGCTTAGTGCCATCGCGATTGGCATCTTCTCATTGTTCTCTGTGAATTTTGAGATTACTTCTTTTAGGTTCTTACCTTCAATGTATTCCATAGAAATATAAGGCTGATTATTAAATTCACCGAAGTCGTGTAGTTGAACTATTTGGGGATGATTAAATCCCATAATAACCTGAATCTCAGTTTGAAACATATTGAGGAACATCGAATTATTTGCGACATGAGGAAGAATCCGCTTAATGACTTGGACTCGTCCATTACCTACTTGGGATGCGGGCCTGGCTAGAAACACTTCTGCCATTCCACCCGACGCCAGCTTCTTCAGAAATAGGTAACTACCGAAAGTTTCAAAACCTCTAGTTGTTGTACCTGTTTGATGCTGAATCACAAGAACCCCTTAGCACGATGCTGCTATCTCTATCTTCGGCTAGTCATGGTGGTTCTTGAAAGTATTTTTTAAAGTTTTTAGAAATTGCATTCAACTTCGACACTATCGTGAAATTCAGATGTTAAAATTTTTTTGATTTCGTCAAAGTTTTGGTCGGATTCGGATGAACATTTTAAAACTAAAAAAGAGACCTAGCATTTCGGAATGCTGGGTCTCTTTTCGATAATTACTTACACTCGCCAATGTTTCCGATGCTATCAGATAAATTCAGAATTTTTGCGCCATCATGAAGGCAAATATTTCCAGTAAATGCTTTTGCTACTTTAATTGTAGCACCGTAAACATGCAGGTTGCCTGTTTGAACGTTAATTGATTCGATAGTTTCTGCCTTGATGTGAGTGTTGCCAACTCCGTTAGAAATAGCGCCGACTGTTTTAGCTGATATACATACATTACCTCTAACATCTTGTATTTTCGAAATGTTTGAAGCATTTAGACTTAGGTTTCCAGTGAAGTCTGACAAGCTTACATTTATTGCGGATTTAATTTCAAAATTCCCGACTAGTTTCTCCATTAAGAAATTTCTGACTGAGTTTGATACAGTGATGTTTCCAACCTTATTAATTAGAGAGGCATCATCTGTTGCAGCCAAATCAACACTTTGAGCGCTATTAAACGATTGCCCACAAAGACTTCGATCCGCATCAGAATCATTCGGATCGTTTGGATCATCAGTTCCGCCAGCAATGTCATCATCGTTGTTTGGGACGCCCTCTTCATTAGGCAATGAATCATCGACTGGAACGCCAGCGCCTTCATCTAATGAACTGAATACGCCAGCTCCTCCGTTTTCGCTCAACTGCCCAGGTTGTTGACAGCCGACTATTGATACTGCAGCCAAGATCAAACAAGTTGTTTTTAAGATTTCAAATGATTTCACGATGCCCCCTGCATGTTTAATAAAGCAAGGTCCTTGCCAATTTCGCCATTTCTAACTTGCTGTTATTTATGAACATTCCTATTTTGATAAAAATGGACTTTGTAAATCAATTGAGCGACGCCTTGTCATCTACAAAATCGATCTCATATTGATATCCATGGAATCTCAGTTTCGTGTCATTCAAAATTGGTTAACAAAAAAGCCTGATAGTAGAGCCTATGACGTAACCTTTTGGATGACGCTGCTTTTATTGCTTAGCGGATTTGTGTTTCTTTCGGGGTATTTTAATTCGAATGCTTGGATGCCGGCTAATCCAAAAGCAGTGCTTAAAGACTTTCAAATCTGGAGACTTTGGACTGCGCTCTTTGCACATGGCGATGTTGGTCACTTGATGAGTAACTCTCTTTTATTTTTGCCGCTGACTTTTTTGCTTTCTGCATACTTTGGAATATTCGTATTTCCAGTCCTCGGTCTCCTTATGGGTGGGCTTATTAATTATGTTGTTCTTCTTAACATGCCTTTGAACAATTCTTTGATAGGAATGTCGGGAGTTGTCTATTGGATGGGTGCAATTTGGCTTACGCTGTTTGCGCTAATTGATACTCGTAAATCGATTAGAAAAAGAATTGCCGTAGCGGTTTTGTTAACTGCAGTGCTATTTGCGCCTGAAACTTACAAAGCTGATGTTTCTTACTTAAGTCACTTCATCGGATATGTTTTAGGAATCGTGACTGGAATTGGCTATTATGCGTTCCACCGCAAAGCTTTTCAAAATGCAGAAGTGAAAGAAGAAGTCATCGAAGACGATTTAGATTTTTTCAAATCAGAACAAGATGGCGTTCAACTTCGAGCACCGGGGATTTCAGAGGTACTATAGTGCATTTTAGTTCTTTGAACTTTTTGCGAGCTAGTAATAGCTCTTCATCAATTTTTTCTTGTCGCGCTTTTAATAGAAAATATTTTCCGCTGCTGGCGTAGTAAGTTCTGCTCATGTCTAAAATAACATCTAAAGGTTTAAATGCCCTTGCTACCACAAGTTCAATTTTGTTCAAGTTGGGTGGGATATCGCCATTAATAACCAGATTAGGAGCAATGGTTTTGCATTTACTTAAAAAATCTTGTTTCAACTTACTCTTTTCAAATAGCTGAAAAGTTGTGTCTGGGAATTGAATCGCATAAAGGACTCCAGGTAATCCACCGCCAGAACCAAAATCAGCAACCGTTTTCAAACCTGTTGGAAATTGAGCCAAAGGCAAAAAACAGTCTATCACGTGATTATCGATTAGTTCCTCAAATGTCATTTTTCGACTAATAAGGTTTAGCTCTTCATTAGAAGCCCATAACAAATCAATATATTGTTTTAACTTCGGTATCTTTTTTTCACTGAAGCCAAGTTCAATAAATAGAGGAATTCTTTTCTCAAAATGCATGGCTTAATTTATCCGATATTTTCATGACTTAGTATGTCTATTTGCATTCGCACCTCAGCAAGCCTTTCATTTATATAATTTTCCATGAACAATAAACAAAACTTAAGGAGTTCACTCATGAAATTAGTCTTGGCATTAACGTTCGGAATCTATTTATCAAGTTTTGCTGCTGGTAAAAATTTCGATATCATGGACGGAGCTGGAAAACTTGTAGGTCAAGGAAGTTTAACTGAAAGTAAAAAAGGCACAGTGCTTATGATTGACCTCAAAGGCGTTCAGCCTGGCGCGCACGGCATGCACATTCATGAAAAAGGACAATGCCAAGGACCTAAATTTGAATCAGCTGGTGGCCATTTTAACCCTGAAAAAAAGAAGCATGGGCATAAAAATGCCGAAGGCCCCCACATGGGTGATTTAGGTAATATTGAAGTTCCAGCAAACGGTAATTTAAAAACGGAAATTACTTTAGCCGGTGTTCAAATTAAGCCGGGCGCCGTCAGCTCGATTTCGACTGCGACGGGATCAAGCATCGTAATTCATGGAAAAGCAGATGATGATAAAACTGACCCTTCTGGAAATTCAGGCGACAGACTCTATTGTGGAGTTTTAACTGAGGCTTTAGTGCCAAGTGATTCAGCTACTACGAAAAAATAAATTATTTAATTGTACATGAATAGAATTGAACAGCTTGAAGGCGTCCTCTGCTGCCAGCACGGCAAGTAAGGGACGTCGATAAGTCTTGTAAAACAAGTGCTCCGGCTTTTCTTCGAACTATTTTTGTAGGAAGGCCTGACTCTTTATCACTGTTCAAAAAAGTTTCCATTGCTTCGTAAAGAACAGCTTGAACTGACTCTGAATTATTTGTCCAAATAGTCAGGTTACCCTTTGCAACACAACGATAACTTCGAAGAGGATTATTTTGAAGTATTCCAACTTCACAAGTGATTGAACCTTTACTCGTTTTAACTGTCCAACCCTGCTGAGTTTTAATGATCGAATTATGTGGTTCTTTTGATTCAGTATCTTCTTTTGCTGCGATTTCTAAAACTTGGAAGATGAGTGACTGTGCTGATTTAGAATCTTGAGACCAGGTCGCTAATTCTTTGGTCCCGGCGTTCGCCATTACACACCCTAGTAACAGAGAAAAAATAAGATAGTTCATGTAAGCCCCCTGAATGCTGTGACGACTTGCAACTTGCCACAACGTGTTAGCAGAGAAAACGGAAATGAATTGCGGTGTAAAGCTTTCCGTAGAGACAATTTACACATGGAATTTGATTGGTCAAAAAGAACTATCGGCGAATGGCGTATTTTGCTTCAACAGGCGGAAAAGGCCAACTGGATGCAGACTTGGCCGTATGCTCAAGCTGCTTTTAAAAGGGATTATAAACGCTCCAGGCTTGCTCTGATTACGAAAAATGGCCAGGAGATTGGTCTGATGGCTATTCAGGAAATAAAGCTGGGACCTGTGCAAATTATCAATCTTTTCCGCGGTCCGCTTTGGTTTAGCTCTACTCCCGAAGAAGTTCTATTTCTAGAATTCGCCGAAGCTTTTCGTCGAGAATTTCCTAACAAGTTGCTGCAAAGGCTGCGTTGGATGCCGAATTGGGAAATCACTCCCCACTGCAAAGATGTTCTCTCAAAAATTGGTTTTAAGCAGCGACCGGAATACTTTTTAACAATTTGGTTAGATCTAAAAAAACCTGTTGAGGATTTGCGAAGTGATTTGAAACAAAAATGGCGTAACTGCTTAAATAAATCTGAGCGTTCAAAAATTCGAATTGTTAAAGATACGGGCACTAGAAAGTTAGATTTGTTTTTGAAGTACTACACTCGACATAAAAAAATAAAAAATTTTCGTGGGCCAAGCGATGCTTTTATGAAGGAAGAAATCTCGACAGCCTTTCAATCGGGAGATGGATTTCTACTATGGGCATATTTGGATGATCGACCGGTTGCCGGTGTCGCAATTTTAAAGCATGGCAACAGTGGCTCTTACCGTGTCGGTTGGAATACAGATGAAGGTCGAGTTGTGAATGCTCACTACAATCTTTTGTGGAATGCAATTTTGAACTTAAAGAATTCAGGAATTGAATATTTTGATTTAGGCGGTTTAAAGCCCGATGCTGCAAAAGGAATTAGTCATTTCAAGTCTGGTCTAGGTGGTCAGAGTCAGTTCTATCATACTTTTAGTGGTTAGATTTTCCATAAAAATTAAGCGCGCAAAAATCCAAAATTTCCCCGAACAAAAAGGCAAAATGCAGCGCTTGAAACTTCAATGTTCGTAATCCTGTTTAGAGGCAGGACTCGAAGTTGCAATCACTGATTTGCAACTAAGTTTATTTATTCCCTCAAAGGAGAATTCTATGAAAGCGCTTTTAGTCGGATTAATTTCGTCATTTTTAACAATTTCCTATGCAACCGATTCCACTGTCGCAAATTCATTTGCTTTTACGCGAAGCAAAGAAACCTTAAAGTCTGCTAAGAAGTCAGACGTTATAACTGTTATAGGAGCTGGCACACTTCAAGTGGCACCCGATATGGCAACTGTTATTATGAGTGTCACAACACGAGGTGAAACTTCTGCAGCTGCCCAGTCTCAAAATGCAGTTGAATCAAGACGTTTGGTTGAAGCACTCACACAGAAATATGAGTTAGAAAAAGGGCAAATTACGACAGCGAGCTTTGTTGTTTCGCCAGAATATATTCCCAATGAGCCAAGTGTGATTATCGGCTATGTTGCAAGACACACGCTGGCAGTTAAAGTAAATTTTGTAGAGGGTCTTGGCGATCTACTAGATTTAGCTGTGGTCTCTGGAGCAACTTCAATTGAGTATATTCAGTTCGGTTTACAAGATCAAAAGCGGTACGAACTGGATTCGTTAAAGCTTGCAATGAGAGACGCCCAGGCTAAGGCCACTGTCATTGCAGAATCTGTAGGCAGAACATTAAAAAGAGTT
>JANPPO010000504.1:0-10973 GCA_031428555.1 Bdellovibrionales bacterium
AAAAGAATTGATGAAATAGTCTTTGTTATGAGGCATGATCTTTCACTTCATGCCTCAACTTCTTAAATCCCCTTTTCTTCATTACGTTCGCCATAATAAAAGACCTTTTATTTTAGGCATGTCCTTTCTTATCGTCACAAATTTTTTTGATTCAATTTGGCCACTTCTTTTAAAACAAGGAATTGATTTAATTGAAGCGAAAGCTCCGATGAGCGAACTGACGAAAGTGTGTTTGATTTTCGCAGTTGTGATGATTTCACTTTCTGTATTCCGCTACGGCTGGCGACGCAATTGGGGCGAATTTCACTCGACAGCCAGTGAAAGCTTACGCCGTACTTTGTTTGATCACATCGTTCACATGGGAACGCGGTTTTTTCATAAAAATCCCCCTGGTGAGCTGATGAGTCTTATGACAAATGATATTCAGTCTTTCCGTCAGGGAATTGGTCCCGGCTTTTTAATTTTTGCCGACGGGCTTATTTATACCGTCATCGTTTTGCCGATTATGTTTTCACTCAATGCTTCGTGGGCTTGGAAAACTCTAATTCTTCTTCCACTTGTTCCATTTTTGATATGGTACGTGATGAATAAAATCCAGACCAATTATAAACTTCAGCAGGATATTTATAGTGAACTCACGCGCTTTACTGAAGAACAAATAAGCGGCATCAGGGTCGTCAAAGGGTTTGGCTTAGAAAAAGTACGACTTAAACTTTACGAAGCCGTATCAAAGAAATTAGAAAAGCAAAGTTTCAAAACTTCTGTTATTGATGCGATCTTTATGCCCATCATGGAACTATCCGCCACATTCGGTGGCGTGATTCTTCTATTCGTCGCTTACGATGACGTTTTAGCGGGAACCGCAACAGTTGGAACTTTCATTGCGTTTCATCGTTACATTATGAAAATGGTCTGGCCAATGACGGCGTTTGGCCTTGGTTTATCATATTGGCAAAAAGGCAAAGCAAGTTTTGAGCGAATCGCAGACATCTTAGAAGAAAAAACTGATACTCCGAATTCCGGCGCTATAGTTTTAAAGGAATTTGATACTCTTGAATTTAAAGATGTGAATTTCCAATATCCAAGTAGTTCACTGCTGGCGCTAAAAAATATCAATTTCAAACTTCATAAAGGCGAAAAACTTGCGATCCTAGGACCGATTGGCGCTGGTAAAACAACTTTAATTAATTTGATTCTTCGCCTTTACCCGCTAGAGAAAGGGCAAATTTTAATTAATGACCGCCCTCATACAGACTACACTTTAGAATCTTTAAGGCGAGTCGTTCAGCTTGTTCCACAAGAACCTTTTCTTTTTGGAAGATCAGTTTCTGATAACGTCTTGATGGGCCAATTGGTTTTAGAAAATCCTCAAGATGATTCCGAAAAATTAGACCGAAGACTTTGGAGCGAATTAGCTAAATTCCAGATTGCTGATGAAATTCAAAAGCTTCCTGAAAAAGAAAAATCATTACTCGGCGAAAGAGGCGTTAATCTTTCAGGTGGCCAAAAACAGCGTTTAACATTAGCACGTGCTTATGCAAATGATCCTAAAGTGATGATTCTAGATGACGTTTTATCAGCTGTTGATACCGAGACAGAAAAGAAAATTAGCGAAGGGCTTTTTGCTTCGAACTCGATGACGTACTTTATCGTCGCGCACAGGCTTTCAACCGTTCAGCATACAGATAAAGTTTTAGTTCTTAAAGATGGTGAGATGGAATATTCAGGCAAGTGGGATCAGGCTTATGCTCAAAGCCCGACTTTAACTGCGTTCTTAGATATTCAAAAAGAAGGGCATTCTTAATGAAATTAGATCAAGAACGCCCGGATAATCAAAAGCCAAGTATCACTTATAGAGACCTCTTCCACTTTATGAAACCGTACTTGGCGCGCCACTGGGGCATTGTTATTTTATTAACCTTCTTGGTTATCAGCGTAGCAGCACTTTCCAGAGCCATTCCTTTTCTGATCGGGCAAGTTGCAGAACGCGGTTTCAGACTTCAGGATGCGGCTTTCTTAAGCTTAGCCGCGTTCATTTATTTAGGCATCGTCTTAGCGAAAACTTTTTTCGAGTTCAGCCAATATAGTTTATTTAATTTCCTAGGGAATCGAATTATCCATGAAGTTAGAGTTGATTTACTAAAGCATACTCAGAAATTACCTGTTGAGTTTTATAATCAAAATTCCACTGGAAGAATTTTAACTCGACTGACTAATGATCCAAATACTTTAGCAGAGCTTTTTACCGATGGAATCGTCACAGCTTTTGTTCAGTCTGTTATTTTGATTTCGATTCTGGTTTCGATGCTATTGATCTCGCCCAAGTTGACATTGATGTCGTTAGCTTTAGCTCCGATTTTTACTTATCTCGCTTATTATATTACGGAAAGAATTAAGACGATTCTGGCGGACCAGAAAAAGAAGTTAGCAGAGATCAATGGCTTCCTATCCGAAAACTTCAATGGAATGAAAGTGATTCAGATTATGAATCACCAGAAGCAATCGCAAAAACAATTGCTGGGCTTGTCTCAGGATTACTGGAAACTCAGCATGAGGTCTGTAAAAGCTTATGCATTGATGGTACCGGCAATGAACTTGCTGAATGCTTCTGTCGTTATCAGCTCACTTTTTTTAGCGGGATCCGCAGCTCTTAAAGGCGAAATCGCATTGGCTGCATTAATCGCGTTTATTTTGAATGCTCAGGATATTATCCATCCGTTAAGGGAAATTCTTGAAAAATATCAGCAGTTTCAAAATTCGTTAACAAGCGCTGATCGCATGAAAACTCTTTTCTCTCAAAAAGAAGAAGATTTTGATGAACTTGCTGAAGTTAGCCAAAAATTTCAAGGCCGCATCCATTTTAAAAATGTTTCGTTTAAATATCGCGACGATTTGCCTTTTGTTTTAAAGAATATCAATTTGGAAATCAATCCGGGTTCGAGCTTAGCATTGGCTGGTCGCACGGGTTCCGGAAAAACCACATTCATATCTTTATTGCTTAGGTTTTACGATATCTCCGAAGGCGACATCGTGATCGACGGACAATCGATCGGTGAAATTTCGAAACTAAACCTACGAAGAAGATTTGCACTTATTCAACAAGATCCTTTTCTTTTCAAAGGGACGCTCGAACAAAATATTAGTTTGGGCGATGAATCGGTTACTCCTGAAAGATTGCAAAATGCACTTCAAGCCGTGGGCTTTGATAAGTACCTCAATCGCACAGGGCGGACCCTTCAATTTGAAGTAGCTGAAAAAGGAACAAATCTTTCGCTTGGCGAACGGCAGCTCATTGCTTTTTTAAGAGTTTTAGCGCGTGACCCAGACCTAGTCATTTTAGATGAAGCGACTGCAAATGTAGACAGCGAAACTGAAAGTCTGATTCAAAAGGCCACTCAAGAGATCATGAATCACAAGACGTGCCTGATCATCGCCCACAGGCTCAGCACGATCGAAAATTGTGATCACATGATTGTCTTATCCGGCGGAGAAATCTTACGCCAAGGCAAGCCTCGAGAGCTCTTACGGCAAAACGTCGTCAAGCAGGAAATCGAAACGCAGTTAAACGAAGAAGCAGAGGCAGCGGCTAAAGCCGAAATGGTAGAAGCCGAGCAAATTGCTCAGCTTAAACCAGACTAAAGTATTATTTCAATAAAACTAACTCGCAGTTGCTGGAGTGTAGTCAACTTTCACTGTGACATCAGCTGATGGCACTGCAGTTCCATAGAAACGGATCACTTTAAGTGATGGAATATAATCCCAACCATTTAGATTAGATCGCGGCACTAGAACACCATTCATGTAAACCTTAACCGTATCAAGGTTAGGAGTTGATGCTAGTGGGTAGTCTGTAATGATCTCAAGTACTCGGGCTTGTAAACTTGCAACAGCGTCTTTTAAATTCGCATCACAAATTGAAAAGCTCTTACCGCCGGACGTTTGAACTAAATCCAAGTAGCGATAACCGATTGGCGACATTCCCAAACCATTTTTACAAGTTGTGTCTTTAACGCCGATGAAATTTACTAACCAACCACCAATATTTGGACGGAAAGGTTTTTTGAATTGATCCATTTTATTTTTAATAGCTTGGACAACACTTGCAGTCGTTCCGTCCGTTTGATCTTCTTCATCACTTAATACATTTATTAAAAGAAGAGCTTCTTCGCGGTGGAAGCCTTGTCCATCACCAGAAACGTAAGAATCAGATAATAAATTTTGAAGACTTAAAATCCCCTGCTCTTTATCTGAACCCATTTCGCCAGAAACTAATCGAGCTTGAAGTTGGCTTGCTAATCCACCCGTTGATTGAGTCATCACCTTTGGAGAACCAATGTACTTGCCTCCGCCGTAGCCGGTGCCAACTGAAGTCGTTGTGACAACCATGCGGTAATCCATTTTAAGTTCATTAAGCTTTGCGATCATCGCATTGACTTCATTTGCTAACTTAACCTGATGCTGTTGCATAGAAGATGAATCATCAACAAGCCATACGATATCAACTTTGTTGTTATACTTAATCGTTGAATCAAAGGCAGCTTCCTCGGCTCCAATTCCGAAGTTAGTGCCGTTTGAACAAGCTACCAGACCTAAACTTAAAAATAAAATTCCAACACTTTTTAGATTCAAGCTGCCGCCTTCTTCCTATTTGTATAAGAATAAATCTTTTCTTTTACCGTCTGAGAGATACTTGTGAACTTTACACCATAGCGAAGTGGCATAGGCTGAAGCGCTGCCTGCTTCGAATTATCAAATTTACTTACAACTGCTGCCACCGCATTGAACGCTGGAACCTCAGTTGAAGGATGGAAGTGTAATAATAAAGTTTGGCCGGGCTGCAAACCAGAGCTAGGAATATAAAGTCCCGCACCACCAGCACTAATCTGAAAAGATTGGCCGCGGAAAACTGTCTTGTTATCGTGAACAATAAGAGTTCCCTCGAAATGTGCGCGTGGATATCTTCTGCGATTGAAAACTTCTTTGATATGACGATCAGCCGTCGCCATTAGATGACGAACTTTATCAGCCGAGAATTCTTCAAATTCGCTGACTGCTTGCCATTTGCCCACTTTAGTTAAAGAAAGCATATCATGATCTTGTAAAGTTCTCTCTTGAAGCATCTGGATCACTTCAAGATAGGAAAAAGGACCGAATTGTTTACCGTCTTTTTGAACTGACCATTTCTTTTCATGATAAGGGTGTACCGCTGTTGGATTCATGTTTTCTACACGAGCCCAGCCTTGAGTGTATTTATCAGCGAAAATTGGATGTTCTAGTAATAGCATCCAGTCTTCTTTAGCTTCATCATAGATATAGTCATTCCATGCATGTTCGCATCTCTGAAGCTTTTCAAGAATCTCATTTACAGTAAAAGGACCCACTTGTGATCCCTGACGCGAAAGAAAAAATCTCTTTAGCATAACCCCTACTCCTTACATAATTCTGTAGACAGGTACTTATCGGCCTGTTGTTTTGTATGCTAAATTGTTCGATTAATTGTAAAGAATGCTGACAGGACCATTTTTAAAGTTTCGTAAAGTTGTATAAACTTTTAACATCCATTTTGAAAACTGGAATTAGATCCTGAATGTCCCGCTATGAGATTTGAAAAATTATGATACGCGGATATTGCGTGAAAAACTATTCAACCGCAATACGGTCGAACAGAAACTGCCACTCCAAAAAGCGCAATTCCAAATTTGCTCGGGCTTCTACGTTGGACGCTTCCGCAGTTTCAGCCTGATTAATTAAATCAATCAAAACATTGATGTCGATTCGCCCTTGATTATAGTTTCGACTTAATTCTTGAACTGCTTGTCTTAAAGATTTTAGCTGATTGTCTTGAGATTTTACATTTTCTTCTAGAGTCGTAATTTGTTCTGCTAATAACTCTGTTCTTGTTAGAAGCCTTTGCGTTTCAGTCCGAGTTTCTAAATCTTGAGCCAAAGCTAAAGATCTTGCAGCCCTAACTTGTGCGTCTCTTGCTCCACTTCCAAATGTGTGGCTCCATTTAACACCCACATAAAGACTGGGCCTTCTACCTTCAAGCCATTCTTTTTCAGCCTCTGTTCTTGAGGTATCAATACCTGTCGCACCAACTTGACCAACAAGGGCAAACTGAGATCGATTTAAGTTTTGAACACTATCGGCATTAAGATCTGCTTTTTGTTTTCTTATCTCAGCTAACTGCTGACTTCGTGTAGCCTTGAGATCTGTCTTTTCAGTTAGAACAATTGACTTAAACTGAGGATCAGCTTCGTTCCATTTTAAATCTGATTCAACCATGTCTGGTAAAAATAATTTCAGATCACTTACCGCCTGTTCGTAGTTGATTCTGTTTAATCGGGCTTGCTGTTGTCGCGCAAAGAACTGGGCCTGGACTTGAGCAAATTCTCCCGGCGCCGCATAACGATTGCGATTTTTTCTCTGAACACTGCTAACGAGGGTTTCGTACCGCTTTAAAACTGCTTCTGATTCTTTATACTTTCTTTCCGAGATAGCGGCCTGCCAGAATAACTCTCCACCACGCAATACAGCAGTTTCGAGAGCTTCTTTACGTTCTAATGTTTGAATATCTGCTTCTTTTTTTGCTGCGCCAACCTGATCGCGAATTCCCGATCCAAAAGAGTTACGCCAAACATTCTGCTCTAATCGAAGCAAATAAGAATTTGCTTTAATGGCCTGAGTGCCAATGTTTAAACGTGATCGTGCTTCGACGTCTTCCATTAACGCAACGAGTGTCGCATCAGTCCCAGTTAAGAATGCCTTTCTAAGGCTAACTGAATTAGTTTCAGTTTCAAGCAAACTAAAATTTTGCTGACTAATAGTTTGAGTACGGTCCCGTTCAGTACCAGATTCTAAGGTTACATCCCAATCAAGGCTTTGAATGGCTAATAAATAAGATAAATCTGGAACTTGGTACTGGTACCTAACCTGTTGAACTTGTGGTGAATTTTTAAGAGATAAACTGACGAAACTTTCCCACGAAGCCGCAGAAACCGATTGCCCTATCATGACTGCAAAAATGAATAAATAAAAAGGCATGGGGGGAGATTCTATCAAACAGTATTTTAATGCAACTATCAATGTAGCAATTGACGCTCAACAAAATATTTTTGTTCTCGTTGTGAGTCGAGCCATTTCTTTGGCAAACTAAATTTTATGAACATTATCAAAACTGCTATTACTCGACCCGTTTTCGCTTGGATCCTAATGTCCGCTTTGATTATCTTCGGAGCGATAAGTTTTCTTCGCTTAGGCATTAGCCAGATGCCTGACGTTGATTTCCCTATCATCTCTATCAGTATTACCTATGAAGGCGCTTCGCCGGAAATTGTGGAATCTGATCTTATTGATCCATTTGAAGAAAGACTTTTGTCACTTGAAGGTCTTAAGGAATTAAAATCAACAGCAAGGCAGGGGTCTGCCAGTATTCAGGTTGAATTTAATATTGATCGAAATGTCGACGTAGCACTTCAAGAAGTGCAAGCCGCAATTTCGCAGATTAATTTACCGACAGGCGTTTTAGACAATCCAATTGTTCGAAAACAAAATCCTGAAGAAGAGCCTCTTATGTTTATTGGTCTATGGGCTGATAAATCACTTTTGGAAGTTACAAACTATGCTCGCAATTTTTTAACAGACCAATTGCAAACAGTTCCTGGCGCCGGAGATGTTTCAGTTACAGGCTTTAGCACTCGTAACTTAAGAGTATGGATTGATCAGGAAAAACTAAAAAGAGTCGATTTAACTGTTACCGATATTTTAGATTCCATTCAGCAGCAGCATGCGGAAAGATCTGCTGGATACATTACAAATCAGAAAATCGAACTCAATGCCCGGCAGTATGGCGAGGCGCGAACAGTAGAAGAATTTGCCAACCTACCGATACTAAGACGAGGTGGCGGCGTAATCTATAACCAGAAATATCAGTTAAAAGATTTTGCCCGCATTGAAGATGGACTTAGTGATATCAGACGCATGGCCCGTATTGAAGGAACAAATGCGATTTCCATTTCAATTAAAAAGCAGCGCGGGTCAAACGAGGTATCACTTGGTGAGGCAATGAGAAAACGAGTTGAAGAGCTCCGCGATCGGCTGCCTGAAGGCTTCAAAATGAAAATCCTTGTTGATTATACAAAGTCGACTGAAGCGACGGTAAAATCGACTCAGATGAAATTGTTGTATGCTGGCTTGGTTACAATTCTAGTTGTCTTTCTCTTCTTAGGAAGTTTTGCATCCGCATTTAACGTATTTCTATCAATTCCAACATCCATCATCGGTACATTTTTTATTATGTACTTTGCTGGATTTACAATGAATCTATTTACCCTCTTGGCGTTGGCTCTTGTTATTTCTATCGTTGTCGATGATGCAATTATGGTTTTAGAAAATATCATAAGACATTACCGAATGAAAAAGAGTGCGGCTCAGGCTGCTTATGATGGCACCCATGAAGTTCTAGGAGCGGCAGTAGCGTCAACTCTTGCCGTCGTTGCGGTCTTCGCACCAGTTATTTTTATGGATGGCGTAATCGGGAAATTCTTTCTTCAGTTTGGTATCGTGATGTCAGCCGCGGTATTACTTTCATTAGTTGAATCAATGACAATTACTCCGATGCGTGCTTCGCAATTTTTAAAGTTTAATAATAAATCAAATAAATATGAAGATTGGCTAGATCATAAGTTTGAACAGTTAGGACATACTTATCAGAAGTCACTCGCATTTGTTTTTAGGTTCAAATGGATTTCAATTATTACAAGTATGGCTATATTTTTGGCATCACTTGCCTTATTCAATTTTGTAAAAAGAGAATTCGTTCCGCCTCAAGATCAAAATTTTCTAATTCTAACGATGACGGGCGATTTGGATTCTGCAATTGAGGCAACTTTTGAGAAGGGTCTCGAGGTTGAAAAAGTACTTGAAAAAATACCTGAAATTGAAGGCTTCTATTTAAACGTCGGCTCTGGTGGACCCGCTGGTGGTTCGAATCAAGGCTTCATACCCCTCATTTTAGTTGATAGTACAAAGCGTAAACTAAATCATTTGCAGTTAATGGAAAAAATTCGAGACGAGCTTAAAGTTGTTAAAGGTCTTAAGTTCCAAATCAGAGATGTCTCGACTCGAAATCTGAGTTCAGGTCGAACTTTTCCAGTGTCCTTTAATCTTCGTGGACCTGATTATGAAGTCCTCAGCACGAAGGCTGCTGAAATCATGAAACGTCTTGAAGATGCAAAATTAGCGCAAGACCTCGACACAGATTATAAAAAAGGAACTCGCGAAGTTAGGATTTACCCTCGGCGCGATTTGTTAGCTACAAACGGTGTTTCCATGGAGGCAGTGACTCGCACAATTAATACCGCTGTTGCAGGCTCCAGAGAAGGGCAATTTACCCAGGATGGCAGACGATATGACATACGAGTTAAATTAGAACAAGGCGCTATCAAATCGAAAGAAGATATTAAAAACATTTACGTCAGAAATATCACTGGAAATTTAATTTCACTAAAAAACTTGGTCGACATTGAAGATGTCCCCGTCATTCAGTCGATCACTCGAATCAATCGCCAACGCAGCATCTCTGTTTACGGAGCAATTGCGCCTGGCGAAGATCAAGGAAAAGTTGTTGGCGAAGCAGAGAAAATAGCAAAAGAGGTTTTGCCCCCAGGATATAGTTTTAACCTGGAAGGTGCAGCAGCAGGTTTCGATGAAACTTTTAAGAGTATTTATTTTGCTCTTCTTTTAGGTATCGTCGTCGCTTATATGATTCTCGCAATTCAATACAATAGCTTCCTTCACCCCGTGTCGGTTCTAATGGCCTTACCCTTCGGTTTATCAGGTGCTCTACTCGCGCTGTGGGTCACGGGTCAGTCTCTGAATCTATTCAGCTTGATCGGAGTGATCGTCTTAATGGGTATTGCGAAAAAGAATTCCATCATGCTTGTCGAATTCACGAATCAAGTGCGCGAGACCCAGAATCCGAATGCACGCGAAGCTCTGCTGATCGCATGTCCTGTGCGCTTACGACCGATCTTGATGACATCGATTGCGACCATCCTAGCGGCGCTTCCTCTTCTACTTAAAACTGGAATTGGAAAGGAAACGAGTTCTGCACTCGCGCTCACTGTCTTGGGCGGAACTGCGGTATCGACATTATTTACGCTTTACGTGATTCCGTTGATTTATGAAATGTTGAGTCCGCTTGAGAGGTCTAAGAAAATTGAGCTGGATGTTTAGTTTAATTCTAATTCCTTAATAGCGGCGAAAGACTAAATAAAACTCTTACAATATTAGAATCCTGTTGGTGAACCGAATCTTTTCTTTCCATGTATTTCTCGACAAGGGCTTTATAGTCTTCGCCAAAGGCTTTGATGTCGCGGGAGTGAATGGAAAAGGTTTTGACAGAGTATAGGCAACGTCCCGTCGTTGATTCTTTTCCTATTTGCGAAGCAGTTTCTGAGAACACTTGCTTAATATAATTTAATTGGCCGATTGAAGAGACTAACTTATCAAAAATCAGATGTGTTTGAGGAGAACTCTCCTTTAATATATCACTCTTTTCAAGTTCCGATAAAGTGGCTTTTAGCGACGCTGTGGTCAGGCCGATTTTTTTCGCCATTTCAATTATGTCATTATCAGTGAGTTTAGAAATTTCAAGTTTCCTATCCATTAAGTAAACCAACAGCGTTGGTAAAACAGGATTGCTCAATACCAATGTGTGACTGATGCGGATCGATTTGAGTTTATGTTTATGATTAAATTGTTTCAATTTTCGAGTGTAGTATTCTCGCTCATGAACTGAGCTTGCTTGATCGCGCAGTACAATCGTTTCGAACAACTCGGTCTGAGAAAAAGACAGCTTCAAAACCTTTGCAATGACAAAAATATTTGAAGTCGTAAGATTTCGTTTGCCGGCTAAGATCATCCGAAATGACGAATCCGAGAATCCGATTTTCTCGGCAAACGATTTTATG
>JANPPO010000505.1:0-4589 GCA_031428555.1 Bdellovibrionales bacterium
ATGGGGTTGTTTCGCTTGCTAAGACAGTTGTCGAAATTAAGAGATAACTTAATAAAGTAAAGAGGTTCATGATTTTGGATCCTTTTATGAAGAAAAGAAGAAGTATTAACGTTCATCTTAAAAATAGATAAACTTGAAATACGATAAATATTAAATAGGACTTTTAAAAAATATTAAACGAAATTTTTCGGTGGTTTTCTGAGAGGCTCGAGAGAAGGGTCACTAAAGCGATTTTCAATCGTTGAAATGACATCAAAGACGATTAGAAAGCTTGGTTCAAACGACTCGGCGATTGCGATTGGAAATAAAGAATAAGAAAAGACTGATTTCCCGGCGTGGCAGGTTTCACTTTTTTGAGGCTGTGAAGAATTCGAAGTGTCAGCGAAATGAGCTTCTTCCTGACTATGGCGAGAGTCATGCAAGAGACTCGTATGGATGTGCCAAATCTCGTTACAATCTTCATAAGCCATATCTTGCGAATGCGGAATAAGATGCTTGAGCATCAAAACACCAAACAATAAAACGAGTAGTATTGAGATCAACTGAGTTCTTTTTCGCACAAGCTACTTTGAACCAATTTTTGAGTTGTTGGTCAACGTATCCGTCAAAGTTGAGTTGGTTTTTTCGCATTACAGCGGATTAAACCTGGCTTTTCAGAATCGAAGAAATGAATTCAATGATTTTTTCGTTCAACGGTCGATTTTTCCACTGATCGTAGGTCATTTCAACCGTGCGAGCTTTGTCTTTTTCGAAAACTTCGGCCATTTCCTGAGCCCACTTGGGTTCGATCGCATTTAAGTTACATTCGTCATTTAAGCGTAGTGAACGATGATCTAAATTCGTTGAACCGACAGAAGCCCACAAATCATCTACGATCATAAACTTACAATGATACATTGTAGGTTGATATTCATAAATGCGAATGCCCGCTTTCAGTAATTCGCCCCAGACGGCTCTTGAAGCACGTCTAGTGATATGCGTATCAATGATCGGACCTGGCAAAATAACTTCGATCTTAACCCCGCGCTTGGTGGCATCGATCAGCATTTTCCTTAAATGTGTATCTGGCACAAAATAGGCAGTCGAGATTCTGATCGTTTTCATCGCGTGCGCGATTGAATATAAGTACATCAACCGAACGCTTCCGCTACCCTCTTCAGGCGAACTTTTAAAAACTTGCGCGAAAGCATCGCCGGCTTTTTCATTTTCCGGAAAATAGTCGTCCCCGTGCAAAACATCGGGATGACTTGCATTCCAATTATCCATGAAAGCTGCTTGCAGTTGTGCAACCACAGGACCCTTGATTCTAAAATGAGAGTCGCGCCAGTGATCTTTATCTTGCGCATTTCCTAGCCACTGATCCGCTATCCCAACACCACCGACAAAACCAACTTGGCCATCGATCACTAAAATTTTTCGATGAGTTCGATTGTTAACTCGGGCAATATTGTACCATCTGATCGGACGATAGCGTTGCACTTGCACGCCAGCGCTTTTCATTTCCTCGATGTAGGATTCTTCGAAACTGCGACTTCCCAGCCAATCAAGCAAAACGTGAACTTTGACCCCGGTTTTTGCTTTTTCTGTTAAGGCTTTTGCAAATCGATTTCCGATTTCACCGGACCAATAGATGAATGTTTCAAACGTAATGGTTTTTTTCGAAAGTTGAATGCCTTCAAGCATGACTTTGAAAATCTGATCACCATTGTGAAAAGACTCGATTGAATTTCCATTTACTAGCGGAGGACCCAAGAGCTGCGCAATCGAGCGCGTAACAACCGGGGAATCAATTCGGCCGACAGCCTTAATTTTATGTTCGATTCGTTTACCAGGCGACTTCATATTGAAAATAAGAATCACAATGACGAGTGTAATAAGAATAGTAAGAGCTATAGTCACAGCGAAGGCACCAAGCTTTGGCAGTTGGCATCTTGGTCGATCCACTGCTGACACTTTTCAATTGAGTCATGATGTTGCTGACCGTATTTGTAAGAACCTTCTTGGCCGTTACAAGTTTCGTGGACGTAGACTTGATAGCCTTCAAAAGGAACAGCTGGATAACAAACACATTGAGCTTTCGGGTTTTGGCACGTAGCTGCAAGCAAAATCTGGGCAAAAAGAGATGTAAACATGTTCTAGAACCTAACCCTTCATTTTTCGTATCAGAAATGACTTTAAAATCGCACGTTCGTCTGGCAGTTCGAAATCGAGTGCTGGAAGTATCGAAAACACCTCCAGTCCCTGTAGCCTTAAACTCTTTTGAACTTTTAAAATCAATTGGCGTAGATCGTCAATAACAAAGCCTTCAAATGCTGTCGAAAAAAGCAGGTCTCCGCTTTCGTTAAGTCCTTGTAGGCAGCTTGTTAGAAGCTCTTCAATATTCTTTTCAATTTTAAAAACTGTTCTTTCATATCGGGCAAAGCTTGGAGCTTCACAAATTAAAAGATCAAATTTTTGATCTTTCTTTAAACACTGCTTCAAAAACGTTATGCTATCGCGGTTTAGAAATTGATGTGCTTCAACACTGAGGCCATTCAGCTCGAAGTTTTTTCGACCCCAGCTAAGCGCATTTTTACTGATATCAACAGAAGTGACTTTTTTTGCAAGGCCTACTGCAGCTGCGACACTCAGACTGCAATTGCCTGAAAAAAGGTTTAAGACCACTTTATTTTTTGAGTGGTTCTTAACCCAATTGCGCTGAAGCCTTTGATTTAGAAAAAGACCGCCTGAAGTCGCTTGCTCGCCTTTGATTTCGAAGCGAATATTTTCTTCTCTTGAAATCCAGGTTGCTTCAAAAAGTTCAGTTTTTGCTTTTGGACTGATCTGGAGCTGCGCTTTGGGGAATCGCACGAAGATCGGTTTTTTTAAAATGGCAGAAAGTTTTGAAAAGCTTTTGAGCTCTTGTTCTTTCCAGCCCTCTTCTTGCCAATTTAAGATCAGATTTTTACCTAACTGATCCAAGGTGTAGCCGGGTTCTTTTTTAATGTGGGCCAATCTTAGGCTTTGTTCGGTTTTGAGCGCTTCTGGAAATAACCGATATCTTCGGTCAATTTCAAAGAGAGCTTTTGCTAATGTTTCGTCTTCTAGCAAGTCAAGATTTTCAAAGTACTCTGGAGGCTTTGATTGAATGATAATCCCATTCGGAAACTCGATCTGGCGATTATGCAGGCATAAAAACGGATATTTTGAACCCCCGTACTTATCGTCACCTAGGATTGAAATCCCAGCCGCTTCAGCGTGGATTCTGATTTGATGATTTCGTCCCGTTTTAGGGTTCGCCTGCCAAAGTTCATGGTTTTTTGATTTCTTTAAAAATTTTAAATCTGTTTTTGCCTCGAGCTCTTTTCCTTTGTGAATGATTTGCTTATCAATCACAAACTTTGCATCACTTGATTTATTTGCAGTAATAAAAAGATAGGTTTTTTTAACGAGGCGATCGAAAAAGTATTCAGCGTAAGTTTTGGCAGCTTCGGCTGTTTTTCCGAAGATGATAACACCTGTTGTCGTTTGATCGAGTCTATGGATGATGAAAAGCTTTTGCTGGAACTGCTTTTCGAGCAGTTCAATTAGGCCATCTTGTATAAATTCGGAATGTTCGATTTTTGAATCATTTGTGTGTGTATTAAACCCGTAAGGCTTATCAAGTGCGATGATGTCTTCGTTCTCGAAAAGAACAGAGATAAGTGGATCTGACAGTCTTAAAAATTTCATTTTCGTGGTCTTTGGTAGTAGTGAGTTTTGGATTCACTGTCAATTTGGTAATAATTTTATAAGCCTTGAAAATTTAAGGACCTTTTTAAAGATTCTTCTAGAGGGTTTGAGGCATTCTCGATAGGATACGAAACGCCTGAACCCTGATATTTCTACAAGAAGGACAAAAATCCCTATATGAACTCATTTACTGGCTTTGGTTTACTTCCTTCACTTCTTGAATCTTTAAAAGAAAAAAATTTGGCTCGTCCGACGGAAATTCAAGAACGGGCTATCCCCCTTTTGATGGAAGGAAAGTCTGTTGTAGGAGTTTCTGAAACAGGAAGTGGGAAAACTTTAACTTACGCACTTCCATTACTGCACATGCTTAAGACTTTAGAAAACGACGGCGAAGCTGTGGCAAATCCTTCAGCTCCCCGCGCAGTTGTTATGGTTCCAACTCGCGAGCTTGGCGAACAGGTTTCAAAAGTTTTTAAAACTTTAACCCATAAAACTCGGCTCCGCGTTCGTCCCGCTTTAGGCGGCATGGCTTTCGAACAAGCTCGAAGAAATATTGCTGAAACTTTTGAAATCTCGCTTGCGACGCCTGGAAGACTTGTTCAGTTGATGGATAAAAACTTAATTGATTTAACTGATGTTCGAGTTTTGATTTTCGACGAAGCTGACCAAATGCTTGATCAGGGTTTTTTACCGGACTCGGATTCAATAGTTGAAGCGTGCCCGGCTGGTTTACAGATGGCTTTGTTTTCGGCAACAGTGTCACCTTCAGTTCAGAAGCTCATGAATAACTTATTTTCTTCTGCTGAAGTTATTCGAACAACTGGAAGTGGTAAGATCGTTAAAAGTCTGACGACGCAAAATCGAATTGTGAAAGACGG
>JANPPO010000506.1:0-3881 GCA_031428555.1 Bdellovibrionales bacterium
TTTTGATTGGGCTTTATTTTTTAAAGACTACAAGCATTGACCATTTTCTCATAGGCTATGTCCTGATTTTACTATTAGGAACATGCGCGGAAATTATTTACCTCTATCAATCAGCAGCCAACGGTCTGTCTTTCAATTTTAATTCGGCATTAGAAATGCTTAGAAATACTCTCACATATCATGTTGATTACTTATCATTTAATCTTTTTCCATTAATTTTAACTGTTCTGTCCGCATCCTTTATCGCCAAGGCCGAAGTTGGAAAATTAAACTTTACTTTTCAGATTATCAATCTGGTCTTTTTGTTTTCGGCAACAGCAAACATAAGAATTACCACATATGTTTCCGATGTTGGTTTTCGCGAACGATTGACGCAATTTAAAAAATTGTTTTGGGGAACAACTACGATTTCGCTTATCGCGGCAATCGTCATTTCGATTGTGCTCTATTTTGCTACGAATAAGTTAGATTTAGGCCAATTCGAAGGCGCACACATGCTTTTTTTGGTATGTTCGTTAGCTATTCCTGGCTTTACTTTTTATCAGTTTTTCAGTCCTATTTGGATTGAAATTCAGGTTCAAAAAGAAGCAGCTATTTTACACTTTTTAAATTTTATTCTTTTTTTAATCGTTGCACCTTTCGCGATCTCTGCTTGGGGCTTGATGGGCGTGGCATTGGTGTTCAGTCTTTTTCATATTGGTCTTTTCGGGGTACAGTACTTACTCTATTTTCAGCACATTAAGCGGCCTAGCCAAAACACCTTACGAACTACGGGATAGAAAAATCTCTTAACATATTGTGAAGCTTACTCACGCTATAAGCATCGGGTTGATGGATTTATACAACACAGGAAAATTAAGCTCAGAAGCCTACTGTGAGTAAAATCACTTGAGCCCACCCCCGTTCCCCTGTAATCCTATTAGTCCATGAAAGTCATAGAACACCTTACCCAAGCCAAAGAGCCGACCTTTTCTTGCGAGATTATTCCGCCTCCGCGTGGACGATCTGCCCAAGATGTTATTAACACTGTTGAAGCCTTAGTGCCCGCTAATCCCTTGTGGATTGATGTGACCTCGCACTCTTCGATGGCCTATTACCACGAAAAAAATGATGGCTCGGTTGAGCGTCGGATTTTCAAGAAGCGTCCGGGTACCCTGGGCATCTGCGGAATTATTCAGAATCGATTTAAGATCGATACCGTCGCTCACATTCTTTGCAAAGGTTATAGCAAAGAAGAAACCGAAGACGCTCTGATCGAACTTCATTATCTGGGAATTCATAATATTTTGGCTCTTCGCGGAGATGGTCCCAATTATAATAAAGAGATTTCCAAGAATAGATCTGCAAATCACTTTGCTGTCGATCTTGTGAAACAAGCATCGGATCTTAAAAAAGGTACCTTCATGGAAGAGATCTCTGATTCTAACCCACTCGATTTTTGTGTTGGGGTTGCTGGGTACCCTGAAAAGCATTTCGAGGCGGCCAATCTTAAAATGGACTTGATGTTCTTGAAACAAAAAGTTGATGCCGGTGCAGACTACATTATGACTCAAATGTTTTTTGATAATGAAAAATACTTTTCATTTGTTAAGGCTTGCCGAGAAGTGGGAATCACCGTTCCGATTTTACCGGGCCTTAAGGTTATTAAAACTCATAACCAAATTTCAACACTTCCTAAAACTTTTCACGTGGATTTTCCTGACCAGCTCGTGGACGAGATTGTTGAAAACCCTGGCCACACCGAAGAAATTGGGGTTCGCTGGGCCATGAAACAGTGCATAGAGCTGCTTGAAAAAGGTGCTCCAGGCCTTCATTTCTACGTTATGAACGATGCTCATCAAATCGTTAATATCTACAAAAAATTAAGAGGCTAAAAAAAGTGCTTAAGCCATCTTCAATCAAAAAAGAAATTCAAGACCGACTCAAATCAGAGATTCTTTTTCTTGATGGCGCCATGGGCACGATGATTCAGCAGTATAAATTGCAAGAAGAAGATTTTAGAAAAGGTCTTTTTGAAAATCATCCGCAAGATTTAAAAGGCAATAATGATTTACTTGTGCTGACTCGGCCTGACGTTATTTATGCCATTCACACTGAATACCTGGAAGCTGGCTGCGATATCCTGGAAACCAATACTTTTGGGGCAAATCGAATTTCGCAAAGTGACTATAAACTTGAATACACGGTACGCGATCAAAACTTAGCGGCTGCGAGAATTGCAAAACAAGCCACCAAAGATTTCATGGCGAAAAATCCTGGTCGCAAATGTTATGTGGCCGGAGCGATCGGACCCACGACAAAAGCAGCTTCACTTTCACCTGATGTGAATAAGCCTGGCTATCGATCCGTTACTTTTGATGAACTTGTTGAAGCCTACTACGAACAGGCTGAATGTTTAATGGAAGGTGGAGCTGACTTGCTTTTACCTGAAACAACTTTTGATACGCTTAATTTAAAAGCCTGCCTTTATGCGATTCAAACTCTAGAAGAAAAATTAGGGCAAGAAATTCCACTTATGATTTCTGTTACAATCACAGATCAATCTGGAAGAACGCTTTCTGGTCAAACAATTGAAGCTTTTTGGAATTCCATTCGCCACGCAAGGCCTTTAAGCGTTGGAATTAATTGTGCACTCGGTGCTGATCTGATGGCGCCTTATATTTCTGATCTTTCAAGAGTCGCCAATTGCCACATTAGCTGCTATCCCAACGCAGGACTTCCGAATCCACTAAGCCCGACAGGCTATGATGAAACTCCTGATAGTATGGCACAAGCACTAGCGCTAATGGCAGATAGTGAAACAGTCACGATTGTCGGTGGCTGCTGCGGTAGTACGCCTGCACACATTAAAGCCATCGTTGATAAACTAAAAAAGAAAAAGCCTCGCGCTCTTCCTCAGCTTAAAACGATTGAAGAGGAAACTCAGCGGCTTTCAGGCCTTGAACCATTAAATTTAAAATCTACTGGTGAGCGTCCCTTCATCATGGTTGGTGAAAGAACGAATGTTACGGGTTCCCCGCAGTTTGCAAGGTTAGTGCGAGAAGGAAAGCTTGATGACGCCCTAAAAGTGGCCCGCCAACAAGTTGAAGGCGGCGCGAATATTTTAGATGTGAATTTTGATGAAGGCTTACTTGATTCAAAAGAATTCATGCGCAACTTCTTAAATCTTATTGGCAGTGAACCGGATATTTCAAAAATCCCTGTCATGGTGGACTCTTCGAAGTTTGAAGTTCTTGTCGAGGGCTTAAAATGTATTCAAGGTAAAAGCATCATTAATTCTCTTTCGCTTAAAGAAGGCGAAGAATCATTTATCCATCAAGCGACCATTGCCAAAAAATTAGGTGCAGCAGCTGTTATCATGGCTTTTGATGAAACTGGCCAAGCTGTTACAAAAGAACACCGAGTGCAAATCTGTAAGCGCGCCTACAAAATCCTAACTGAAGAAGTTGGGATGGAACCTCAAGATATCATCTTTGATGTGAACGTTTTAGCTATCGGAACTGGGATCGAAGAGCACAATGAATACGCCAAAAGTTTTATCGAAACTTTACGCGAATTAAAAAAAGAGTGCCCTGGAAGTTTAACTTCCGGTGGAATCTCGAACCTCTCATTTTCGTTCCGCGGACAAAATCAGGTCAGAGAATCTCTTCATACCGTATTTCTTTATCACGCGATCCAAGCGGGGCTTGATATGGGAATCGTGAATGCGGGAATGCTTCAGGTGTATGACCAAATTGATCCTACTTTAAGAGATATTTGTGAAGCTGTTATCTGGAATAAAAACGATCATGCAACAGAAGATCTGATCGTTTGGTCACAGAATAATTCAAGCACATCGCAAGTTAAGACCGAGAAAAAGGACGAATGGCGATCTTGGGTAG
>JANPPO010000507.1:0-7970 GCA_031428555.1 Bdellovibrionales bacterium
CTGGGTTGTGATATTGATTCGTGTAGAAAACATTTTCAGTATTTTGAACGAGCTTTTTCGCCACTTCGTAGTGACTTCTTGGATCGTCAGCATCGACACCACCGGGAGTAATGACCACTTGCGCCCCGTGTGCTCTAAGTAATTCCTGTTTTTCTTTACTAATTTTTTCAGGCATTACGAAAATACATTTGTAACCTTTGACTGCTGCAACAAGCGCAATTCCTAAGCCGGTATTTCCAGATGTTGCTTCGATAATTGTACCGCCGGGTTTTAATTCTCCCCGTTTTTCGGCTTCTTCAATCATAGAAATAGCGACGCGATCTTTGATGCTGCCACCTGGATTAAAGTACTCTACTTTTACAAAATATTGATGTTTGGATTTTCCAACGACTTTATTAAGTCTAACTATTGGAGTATTTCCGACTACTTGAAGAATGTTATCGTACACTTTGGAAGTTTTCATATGACCTCTAGAGTGTTTTATCCACTGAAGCGGCTCTTAACAACTTCTATCTTATCTAGAAAGACTGCATCAGCTGCAAAATAAAGGGTCCCAACATTAATATGAGGCAGGCTGGGAATAGAAACATACAAAGCGGTAGTAGGAGTATGTAAGGAACCTTCGCAGTAT
The DNA here is from genome assembly GCA_031428555.1 of Bdellovibrionales bacterium. GTDB lineage: Bacteria > Bdellovibrionota > Bdellovibrionia > Bdellovibrionales > Bdellovibrionaceae. The sequence continues at coordinate 632 of JANPPO010000507.1, forward strand.
ACTCCTCTAGGTCCATTTCCACTTTTTCTTGGGTTTCTTTTTCAAGTTGAGTCAAGATCGGTAAAATAGCCTCGCCCTTCAAACCTTTTTCTAAGATCAGCAATAATTGCCTGCGATAAGGTGATTTTTGACTTTGTACAATATCATCAACGCTACTTCCTTGTTCTAATCTTATAAGCCACAAGGTCAGCGATTTTTTCCACACGTCGGTCTCGTTTTGTAGATAGATTTTTATACCTGATCTTACGCTATTACCTTTTTCGATGGATTTTTTTACCTGCCAAAGTAATTTGAGCGTTGGATTTAAACTTTCCATTTGATTGACCTCGTAATCACAAACACTGTCGCCAGGCCGATTGAAAATAGAAACCAAGAAACGGGTATGAGAGTTTTAATTTGCTGAATATCTAGACTTCGAAACGCTAAAACATTCAGACCTAGAAACAAAATACTCATCACGAACACTTGCGCGCGTGGTCCAGCGGTTGCATTCTTCATTTTCTTTTTAAAATTTAGCTCTTGTCGCGTATAACGGCGAAGGATTTCAAGTTGTTCGACGACTTTATTGCGCGAGCTTTCGATTTGAATGAGCTCATGAGACCAGGCATTGAACCATTCAGATTCAGTTTGCGGAAGTTTCCCAACTTCCAAACTCTTCAGTAAACTCATTTGGAAACTTGTGAACCACGACCTTTCTGCTTCCATCACAATCAGAAATGATTTTCGAAGTGAGTGGCCGGATTTCATGTTCAGTAGTATCAAATCGAGAAAAGCTAAAGATTTTTGTGGGATTTGGATTTTGCGCGCGTGTTTCATTAAAACTTTGATCAGCGGTAGCAAAATAAGCGCCAACATCACAAGAAACCACGACATAAATGCACTAAAACCGGAAAAAAAGATCAGAAATGAGACAAACCAAGTTGCAAAATAGCATTTGAACCGCAAATTGTTTGTTGAAGTGACAGAAAATAGCTGAGATCGAGTGTCCGTCCGAATTCCAATCTCAATTCCGATTAATAAAACTATCCAAATTAAGAACACGCAACGCACCTCCATCAATTTGATAAAAGCAAAAAGAAAGCCTTTATTTTTTTTGTTGACGTGACGATTCAATATAGCAACACTTATGTTAAGTAAGGTTGTGTAAGCTCAACCATAACAAAAACCATTGGACCTTTAAGGTCCACTCTTGAGGAGGAGCATATGGCAAAGAAAAAAGCAGCAAAGAAAGCTACTAAGAAAAAAGCAACTAAGAAAAAAGCTTCTAAAAAGCGATAGTTGTTCTTTAGTTTTTTCCGGTTAACGGAAATTAAAAAGCCCCTGTGAAAACAGGGGCTTTTGTTTTTTAAAGCCTTCTAGTTTCTAGAGGGCTTTTTGCATTTAGAGCGCAGTAAAATTCGTTTATAAACTAGAAATAATAAAGTGCGCCAACAGAACCTGTTGGAAGTAATTTTGTGTTTTCCAAACTTAGTAAAGCACCTAACTCAAGATAGAACGAGCTTCCCGCAAACTCGCCTGATAATTGATTATACTGCATTCCAAAAGATCCCGTCACAAGGTCGAGGCCAAAATTGTTCGTCGCTTTTTCATTATCTGATAAGAAATTATTAAGCGTCGAAGACCTGTCTGCCTGACTTTTACTGCCCGAATCCCACCAATGTGCGTAACCAAGTGTTGTATATGGAGTGAAATATTCCCCTTCAAAGGATTTTTTCCACGCTAATACGAGTGTTTGGTATCCAGTCCCTGTGCCAAACCCCACTAAAGTGGCATTTTCGTCTTCAACATTCAATTCGAACAAGCCACCGACACCGCCGAGGGCTCCTCCAACTCCTAATCCTGCCCCTACTTTTCTGTCCTGGCGAAGTTTATAGTTCGACTCGTAATCAGAGATTGAACCCTGAGAAAGCCCTGTTGCGGCCTCAAAGTTACTATCTTGTGCGAAAGCAAAAGATGCCGCGATTGTTATCAATATGATCCACTTCATATAAACCCCTTTAATTATTCTTTAAACTACAAAATACGCGCTTTGATACCTTGTTCTTGAAAGAACTTTTTAATCGCTTCTTTATCAAGAGGTTCTAATCTCCAAATTAACTTGTGTATAAGGTCGTACGTTTCTTCGGCTTTCTTACCTCTCATTTGTGTTGAAAGATAAGCTACGTTATCTGTAATCGTAATGAGATTGTTCAGCATTCGCTCAACATCTTTGTTTGCTCTGGTTTTATCTAAAAGTTGGAGCGTCTTGTTAAAATTCGTCAGTAATTTATCAATTTGTGAGACGGTATTCGTCAGTGAGCCTTCATTTTTTTCGATAATTTGGATAATTTTGCCCGCTAATCCATAACTTTGTGAAATAAGTTGATCAATTCGTGGTGGATCTTCGCCGCGTACATACTGATTTGGCTTTAATTCGTCAGCATCATTTGATCCAGGAGAGATTTCTAAGAATTTTTCACCGATGACACCCGCTAAGTTAATAAAGAACTGACTATCAGCGCGAACACTCTTCCAAGCTTTCTTTTCGATTGAAATCGTCACTTCAAGTTTAACTTCTTCACCTTTTTCAGACTTGTAGTCAGATTTGAACTCGATACTGTTCACTTTCCCGACTTTAATCCCCATAACTCTTACTGGAGAACCGACTTCAATACCGCCGGCATAATTATACATCACATGAAGTTGATGCTGATTTGTAAATGGATTGTAAAGTCCGACCCAGTACCCGAATAAAACAACAGCGACGATTGCGACAAAGGCCAGAATCCCCACTTTAGTTTCTATTTTCACGCGACACCATCCTAGTAGAAGTAAGAAAATACATATGAGAGTACAAAATCAATCACAATTATAGTTACTGACGCAACGACAACACTTTTTGTTGTCGCTTGGCCAACACCTTCGGCCCCGATCTGAGTATTAAAACCATAGTAACAACTAATAAGCGGAATAACAGAACCAAAAGCAGCCGCTTTTATGAGCGAAAACACAAAATCTTTCATCCCTACGAACTGATTCATCGTCTGCCAAAAAAGTGGCTCGGGCATACCTAAAACTGCGGCTGAAACTAACATTGAGGCATACAAACAGACGATATTTGCGATCGCGACCAGAAAAACCGTACCTAAAACGCTGGAAATAAATCTTGGAACGACCAAATATTCGTACGGATTTACCCCAAGTAGTTTTAAGGCTTCAATTTGTTCTGAAACTTTCATACTTCCAACTTCCGCAGCCATTCCAGCACCAACTCTTGAAGTGAGTAATAGTGCCGTCACGACAGAACCAAGTTCACGTAGAATAAGAATGGAAGAAAAACCAGGTACCATTGAATCACTTTGAATAACGAGTTTCATATGGAAACTTGATTCTAAAACTGTCACGACGGCTGCGAAAGAAACGCAAATACAGATAATAAAAAGACTTTGAAAGCCTACGAAATAAAGTTGCTCAAAAATTTGCTTTTTTCGATTGAATGCTCCGGGTAAAGCTAAAAAAGTCTGACTTAAGAATGTGATCACGACATCCCCTCGACTATTGTCATGGCTATTTCCATCAAAAATGATGTGAGCCAATCGAAAAAGACCAGGGCAATCATCGTTGTAACGGCTGTGCTCACAACTGCTTTTCCAACACCTTTTGCTCCACCCGTTACAAAGTAGCCGCGGTAAGTACAAAGCGTTGCCAGAGTGAAAGAGAAGATAAAGCTCTTAAAAAATCCGCTTAAAATAGAAGGAATGACTAAAAATCGGGGGATATATCGTAGATATTCTTCAGCAGAAACATTCGCAAAGAAAACTCCTAATAGTAAGCCGCCAAAGACCGAAGCGACGAGGCCTCCCACAAATAGAAAAAAGGCCGAAAAAATAATAGCCCAGAACCGCGGCAAAATAACTTCTCTTAGAGGGTCTGCACCTAGGCATCTAATGGCATCAAACTGTTCGGTGATTCGCATGGTTCCAAGTTCTGCCGCGGTAAATGCACCGACTTTTCCACATAACATAAATCCAATTAACAAAGGGCCGACTTCTCTGAAAGTTCCACTGGTAGCAAGTCCGCCTAAGTAACTTAAAGCATCGAACGCTCTCATTTGAAGTGTGAACTGCACAGTCATGACTGCTCCGACGAAAAATCCTGCCATCATTGTAGTCGGAAGTGATTGAACAGTTACTTTCCAAAGTTGTTCAAAAAACATTCTACTTTCGAAACCATCAGTTAGACTTAATTTAAGCAAATCCTTTAAAAAAATTAGAATCTTTCCGGTATGTTCAAAAAATCCAGTGAAACTTCTTTTCACGCTCAAAATCATTGGGAAACCTCGAAAAAGAAGTCCCTAACAAGGGCGTGAGAGCTGGATTTTACTTCATTGGGGGTTCCAGAAAAAATAACTGATCCCTTGTCGAGAAAAATAATTCGATCCGCAATTTCCATTGCGCATTTCATGTCGTGGCTGACGACAACTGAAGTTGTTTGGTATTGAACTGAAACTTCTTTAATCAGTCGATTAACAGCGCCGGTTGTGACTGGATCTAAACCTGTTGTTGGCTCATCAAAGAGTAGAATTTCTGGCTCTAAAACGAGCGTTCTTGCTAGGCTAATTCGTTTTTGCATACCGTACGAAACTTGCGGCGGAAATTTTTCTAAGATGTCTTCTTTTAAATGAACCGAGTTTAAAGCCTTAAGGATTTTTTCCTGCATGATTTCAGTTGGAAATTTGAAGTGCCGCCGCAATCCGTAAGCTAAATTTTCATAGACTGAAAGCGAGTCGAAAAGTGCTGGTTGCTGAAAAACCATTCCACATTTTTTGCGGATTTCTTGCATCTGCTTTTCAGTAAAAGACGAAATATTTTGGCCAGATAAATAGATCTCGCCTTCTTCAGGTTTCATCAGACCTACGATATTTTTTAATAAAACTGATTTTCCCGTGCCGGATTGACCTAAAATAAAGACAATTTCACCTTTATGAATGGAAAAACTGATGGAATTTAATATCGTACGTTCACCGAATCTCTTCGTGAGGTTTTTGAATTCAATAATCAAGAGGGTTCTCCTCTTAAAAATTTTTGAATTTCTTTATCGGGAAACTTTTTAGCTTCTGTTGGGCTTCCAAGATTTGTGACTTGAGTTTCTGCTACATACAAAACGCGAGTAGCGAGTTCAAAGGCACGATTAATATCATTCAAAACCGAAATCACCGTGATCGAACTCTCTTTTTTCAAATTTAAAATAAGTTCGATAATTTTTCGTGAAGTAATAGGGTCAAGGCCTGCAACAGGATCATCGTTTAATAAAATAGGTGGCTTGGAAATCAACGCCCGTGCGATTCCTAGACGTTTTTGCATTCCACCGCTTAACTCATCAGGATATTGATTATGCGTGTGACCTAAGCCTACAGCTTCGAGCATCTGCGAAGCTTTTTGCTTAATTTCACTTTCAGTTCCTGATTTCATTTCAACAAGTGGGAAACAAACATTTTCAATTGCTGTCATCGAATCAAAAAGAGCGTTTTTTTGAAACAGCATGCCTCTTTTGAGATAGTGATAATTGCGTTGCGTTATTGAAAGCTTGCTCCAGTTTTCCCCTTCAAACTCTAATGTTCCAGAGGTTGGCTCGAGTAAGCCTGCCATTAATTTTAATAAACTTGTTTTTCCATGTCCGCTGGGCCCGATTAAGACAAGACTTTCGCCTTCAAATAAATCGAAATCACAATCTTTCAGTAAATTCGTAGAGCCGAAGCTTAAGTTTACGGACCGGCCTTTTACCAAAGCGGCTGATGGTGGAACTTTTGTCGACTGATGACTCGCCTCAAACATACTTGTCACAACTCTCAATTTAAGATTGAATGGGCCCTCAAGCGCAATCAGAAAAAATCATTTTTTTCAAACATTTGGACAATTAAAGGAGTTCCCCATGTCTGCTAACCACAAACGTAAAAAAATCACTGTTATTGGTGCCGGTTTCGTCGGATCAACTGCTGCTCACTGGGCTGCTCAAAAAGAATTGGGTGATGTTGTCCTTCTTGATATCAATGAAGGTGCTGCAAAAGGTAAGGCTTTAGATCTTTTCGAAGCTTCTCCTGTTGAAATGTTTGATTCTCGTATTCAAGGAACTGCAGATTACAAAGATATCGCAGATTCTGATATCGTCATTCTAACTGCCGGTATGCCACGCAAACCCGGCATGAGCCGCGATGATCTTCTTTTAACAAATGCTAAAATCGTAAAAGCTTGTTGCGAAGGCATCAAACAATACGCTCCAAATTCTGTTGTGATCGTTGTTTCTAATCCTCTCGATGCTATGTGCACGGTCGCAAAACAAGTTTTGGGATTCCCGCGTGAAAGAATCATCGGTATGGCAGGCGTTTTAGACTCTGCCCGATTCCGCTCATTTGTTGCTGAAGCATTAGACGTTTCAGTTAAAGATGTTTTCGGTTTCACACTTGGTGGACACGGCGACACAATGGTTCCAATGCCTAGACATTGTTTTGTTGGTGGTGTTCCGTTAGTTGAAATGTTACCTCAAGATAAAATCGATGCGATTGTAAACCGCGCAGTTAATGGAGGCGCAGAAATCGTTAAGCTTTTACAAACTGGTTCAGCTTACTACGCCCCTTCTTCTTCAGCAGTTCAAATGGCTGAAGCAATTTTAAAGGATCAAAAAAGAATTCTTCCTTGCGCAGTCGAGCTTAACGGTGAATACGGCATGAAGGGTCTTTTCATTGGTGTTCTTTGTAAGCTTGGTGGAAAAGGTATGGAAAGTGTTGTTGAGGTAAAACTTAATGATACAGAACGTGCTGGTTTAGAGAAGTCTGGTAAAGCAGTTCGCGAACTCGTCGATGCTTTAGGTAAACTTCAATACTAATTTTTCGTGATTCAATCTCTCTCTACTATTTGGAGTCATTAAGTGAATATACATGAGTATCAGGCAAAAGAAGTTTTAAGACGCTACGGAGTTGCGACACTAAAGGGACGAGTGGCGCATTCTCCCGATGAAGCGGTTGCTGCAGCTAAAGAAGTTGGTGGTAGTCTTTGGGTTGTGAAAGCTCAAATTCATGCTGGCGGACGCGGAAAAGGTGGCGGCGTTAAAGTTGCAAAATCAATTGATGAAGTAAAAGATCTCGCAAAAAAAATTATCGGAATGACCCTTATCACTCCGCAAACGGGCCCCGAAGGCAAACACGTTCACAAAATCTACATCTAACAAGGTTGTAACATTGCTAAAGAGTATTATGTTGCATGCTTAGTTGACCGCGCCACTAGCCGAGTCACCATGATGGCTTCATCTGAAGGCGGGATGGATATCGAAGAAGTTGCAGAACATACTCCAGAAAAGATTTTGA
>JANPPO010000508.1:0-3301 GCA_031428555.1 Bdellovibrionales bacterium
TTGTAATCGACGCATACTGTCTGGTCATCCCAAGCATCGCAGTAATGAACTTCTTCATCTGCCATGTCTAACCAAACCTTGCCCTTAACCATGATTTCAACTTCGCCGCTTTTAAGCTGGCGAGCTTCCCAAAGAAGGCCGTTCTGGTTAAGATCCTGAACAACAATCTGGGCAGCCTTAAAGCGACAACTGTTAGCAGTTGCGCTTTGAGCCAAAATTCCAAAACAAAAAGCGATCCCGAAAACTAAAAACTTATTCATAATTGCTTATGCTCTTTTAGAAGCTTTTTTAGTTGTGCGTGCTTTTGCTTTTGGAGCAGTTTTGCGAGTTGTCGCGTTTGATTTTAAGATTTTGCTAGCTTTAGCTTGTTGCTGAGTAGCTTTCTTTTTGTAGTTGTTAAGATTCTTTTCAACTTGGCCAGCTGATTTTTTGATCTTAGTGATCGCTGATTTAACTTCTTTGTTTAAGTCTTTTTCCGCAACGCGAACTTTAGACAAAATCTTTGAGTATTCAGATTTAGCTTTTTTAACAGCCTGATCTTTTTCAGAATTTAATTTCTTGTTTAGGTCTGTTTGCAACTTCTTAAGATCTTGGCTTAAGCGATCGAAGTCAGATAAGAATCTTTTTACGTTTGCATTCTTTGATAAGTTTTCGATGATTTTTGTAAATGCGTTGTTCATGGAATCTCCTGTTTATGGTCGATCGATTTTTCGAACTAACCTAAATTAAAATTTGGAAATGGTTTCCAATATTCGTTTCACTGGAGAATTACTTCGGTTTCTCGAAAAAATCAATGAATGGTAAGATTTTTCCTCTAGAGCCTATGAATTCAACTAGAGTGGTTGCTTTTCCACAGGACTAGAGAGAAAAATTACATCATTCATTCCAATTTTAAGCCCAAATAACCAAATATTTGATTATCAATGTCAAAACCTGAAATTTCCGGCAGCCAATTCGAGCTATTCGGAAATTTAATGTTAGAGATTGTTATAGCGTGAATTTAAAATTCTGAATCAGCATCCCTGGTAGTTTGCTGCCACCGAATTCTCGACAGCCGTAAGTTAAATTGTTTACCGAAACAGCTTGGAAATCTGTGAGATCGACTAAATCTTTTCCCCAAATATCGTAAATACTCACGTCAAAGCGCATATCTTGGATTGGAGACACGATATCTCCATTTTCGACCCAGAAGCAGGCAAATCGAGTCATGCCTGTCAAACGCGCGGTTTTTTGATCTGACCAGTTCACATAATGGAGATTCGAAAGGTAGAGGCCTGTGTTCAACTTTTGAAAAATTTGATCTCGCTTGATGGAACCTGGCTTTATTTCCATTGTTCTTGGCACTTCTCGGGTTTCAGCACCGTTAGATTTCAATTTAAATTCGGCGGCTGTTTTAGAAGAGGTCATCAAATTCTGAAGAACACCATTTTCGATGATGGAAACCTGCTGTGCAGACATCTCGCCTAGTGAATTAAACCGAGGCTCAACCCCAAGATCAAAATTTTCTAGGATCGTGAGCTTTTCTGAAAGTTTTCGTTCTCCGTCGGCGAGTAACTTAAGACCGCATTGACCCTGCTTATAACTTGCTTGAGAAAATCCACCCCAGCTGGTGATGTTTTTCAATTCCTCGACGGCGCTGGGAGCTAAGTAAACATTGTATTCACCACGGGGGATGTCGCGGGCAGGTTTTTGCATTTGATGCAGGAATGTACGAGATTGATTCAGGGAAGTTTGCCAAGCCTGCTCGTTCCAGTTCGAACCGGCTACATTATCAGTGACCGCTTTCGCGTTACCAACCTTGCCGCTATATAAAGAGTAATCGACAAAATAAATGTCGCTCGAGTGCCAGTGAGAAGTCCCTTTTGAATTTGCGATGGCTTTTATAAGCGGACCCGATGCCATATACCCTACAAAATCATCCTGCGCAGTCACTGTTTTTTGAACTTTATCGATTATAAATTCTGAAGTTGGAGTTTGGGCTTTTTCATCAGTTTGTGAAGTTCCAGATTCTGCAAACATAACCGGGTATGGGTTATCCGGCAGCATCGTCATTTCGTTTCGGGCTTTGCCAACATAGAATAAGCATCTTTTGCGATCTTCATCCAAATTCCCGGTCAGTGGAAACGACATTTTCGCCAATTTAGTTTTCGTTTGGACAAGCATTGAAGCTTGCGCCTGTTCTACAGAGGTTGTCTGGCGAACTTTACCTTTATTAAATCTAACGAAATCACTTTCTTCTGCATCGAGAGAAAGACTGACTTCTTCATCACCTTTTAAATTCTCGAAAAGAATTTTAGAGTTTTTTTCGAAGGATTCTTGAATCTTGTATTTCCAGCTCATTTTATCCTCCACCAAAAATTTCGATGTCTTTAAATAAACAGTAAGGTGCCGAGTGACCGACTCGGATTAATTGCGAAGGTTCGCCCTTACCGCAATAAAGAGTGCCGTAAGTTTCCAAGTTGTCGCCAACCATATCCAGGTTTCTCCAGAAATCTATAGTGCGGCCACGATAATTGGCGTTTTTGACGATCTTTGTGACTTTGCCATCTTCGACAATTTGGCCGTACTCGCAACCGAATTGAAACTTGTCTCGGTAGTCATCGATCGACCAAGACTTGTTCGAGTGTACGATCAAGCCTTTTTCCATCTGGCCTATCATTTCATCTAAAGTTGATTTTCCAGGCTCCATATTAATATTAGCCATGCGGTCAATCGGCGCACGGTTCCAGCTAGATGATCTAAAGTTTGCAACTCCTGGAACTGGCGATCTTTCTTGAGATTCCAAACCACCTAATGCCCGAACCAGAATTCCATCTTTAATCAGATGTTCTTTTTTGGCCTGCATACCACTTTCGTCAAAGTTGTAGCTCGCGATTTCGCCAAAACGGGTTGGGTCGAAAGTAATATTCATCAATTGAGAGCCGTATTGGAGTTTGCCGAAATCTTCTTCTTTAACGAAGCTCCAGCCGGCGAAATTTCTTTCGTCGCCCAAGATCCGGTCAAGTTCAAGCGGGTGACCGATCGATTCGTGGATTTGGATATACATTTGATCAGGGCCAATCAGTAAATCTCTTTTATCGTTTGGACAGTTCTCTGCCTTTACTAATTCAAGCGCCTGCTTCGCCACTGTTTCGCAATTTGGAACTAATCGATGCCGAGAAAACAATTCAGAGCCAATTTGATACCCAGCTGATCTGCCATTTAAAGTTCGGGTCTGAACTTCCGAGCCTTCTTGAGCTGTTGCCACAATACTCAACGACACGATTGAAAAATCCTGTACAGTTTCAGAGCCATCGGGGCC
>JANPPO010000509.1:0-2250 GCA_031428555.1 Bdellovibrionales bacterium
ACTTCGATTAAGAAATCTTTCATATCCTCAAAAGATCTGCGATCTGCCGCTTCGTTGTAAGCTGCTCCTGATTTTACATCAGTACCAACATGCTTCTGAGTAAACGCGTGAACGGCGCCGCTGTACATAATGATCTGATAGTCAGCTTTTGATTCATCTAATTCTTTTTTGAAAGTTGTGAATTCATCAGCTGAAACAAATGGATCAACCGCACCATGCATAACTAAGACTTTTGATTTATTTAAATTCTTAGCGTCTTTAGGATTGGTATTTGAAAGTCCACCATGGAAACTTAATATTCCCTTTAATGGAATTCCAGCTCTTCCCATTTCGAGGGCAACTGTTCCACCGAAACAATATCCCATCGCAGATACTTTTTTCTTCTGAACTTGTTTTTGTTTCGTCACGAAATCAAAAGCCGCTTTTGCGCGTGATCTTAAAAGTTTTCGGTCACCGTTTCGAAAGTCACCGGCAGCTTTGGATGCCTCTTCTCCATTTTTTGGTCTTAAGTCTTTTCCGTAGATATCAGCAGCAAAAGCATAATAACCAAGCTCCGCTAATTGCTTTGCGCGCATCTCAGTATATTCACTTGGTCCCATCCAATCGTGAACAATGATAACGGCTGGCAATGGACCCGTTTTAGAATCATCGTAAGCAACAAAACCTTCTAGTTCTGCTTTGCCATCTTTATAAGTTACTTTTTCGGTTTTAATTTCTGCAGATGCAAAATTTGCGATAGCAAGAATTACGATAACAAATTTCAACATGTTTTCTCCTGTTTTATGTGGCGAAGACTATATTGATCTCTGTTTACCTTTGGATCAAATGCTTTAATGTCCAGTTCCGCATTGCAACCAATGTAAGGCTACATACCTCGAAAGCGAATACCTTTAGCTTCTAGGATTTTTTTAAGCTGGTCCCTTTTGTCGCCTTGAATTTCGATGATGCCGAAATCAGGGCCTATCAGATGAGTCCCACCAGTTCCGCACTTAGCTTTAAGCTCTTTTGCGAAATCTTTAAGCCATGCTTCGTTTTTAGGAAGTCTCTCTAAGATGGTTACGATCTTCCCGCCGCGACCTGATTTTTCCAGTTTGAATATGACTTCAAGCTTCGCTAAATCAACGCCCTGCTTGTGAACGGGCTTCTTATTAGCTTCCTGCATTTTTTGCTGATCTTTGGGATCAGTTGAATAGACGAGCTTTTTATCTGACATGCAGGCACTTTAAATTAAATGCCTACTCTTTGCACTCGAATTTCGTATCGCCTGTACAAACTTGATTTTATGAACTCCTTCAGACCCATGCCTCACTTACGATGACGTGCACGGCCCGCTATCAAAAATATGACTACGATTAACAAAGCTAAATTGAACATGGATAACTCCGTGACCTAAATTGAGTAAGTAAACTTTCGTTTAGACTACGGAAGCGCTTTGAAAGTTCCAAGCGCTGTCTTGATAAATTCTCGTGATTTGGGCCAAGGGCCTACGACTTAAGACCTAACGCGACTGCCATTTTAGTTATCGCAAGTTACTGCCACTTTAGGGCTACAAACTTACTGACACTTAAATTTCATTTCAACAGTATAGCCATTTCCCAAAGCTGAACCCGCGATTCCGCCGCCAAGTCCTACTATTCCACCGGCGTTAGATTCATTTTTTCCACCGAACACCCATGCTGCGCTACCAACACCTTGAGCGACTTTCGCAATAGTCTTACCTTTTTTGTAAGAAGCTTCGTCCATGTCGCCCGTGTAATTTTGTTTTTCTTCTACGAAAGCTGCGTATTGGTTTCGTTCTTTGCAAAAGTGATTCGCTTGTTTGATAGCCTCGCGATTACCTTCGTCTTTTTCATCTGTTTGAATAACAACTCTATGTAAACCTTCAGTTCCCGGTCTGACATCACGGTGATGAGCACAACCTACAAACATGAATGCAATAAGGCCTAATAGAATAAATTTAAGCATCGAAATCTCCCATTGTTTTTCGTATGCTTAAACTTTAATGTTGGGCTTGTAAAGCGCAAGGATTCTTTTAATTTGCTTGGGGCTTAAGGCTTGTTATTACCGTCGCCAGGTTCTGATTTGGGCGCTGCTTCCAGCTTCTTTTGAATGAACTCATTACCATCAAATCGATAGAAATGGCCTTCACCTTCCATAGCTGTAACCAGATTTACGGGGCGCTGCCAAACTTTGAAAATATTTTTCATTGTCTCAGTCATGAAATCAGGCTGCATATCGATGCCTTCATGC
>JANPPO010000510.1:0-3296 GCA_031428555.1 Bdellovibrionales bacterium
ATTTTTACGGGTAAAGATGGCAGTGATGCCTTATTCAAAATAGACAATGCTCCACCTCATGTTATTTTAGTCGATGTCGATCTTCCTAAAATCGATGGCTATGAAATTACTCAACGACTGCTTGCGCAGGACAAATATCCTGACATGTCGATCATCATCTTAAGTAATATTCCCGACAAAGATCACTTCGTTGATGAAGTTGTTACAGGGAAAGTTCAATTTTTAACTGACCCGACTGATGACCAAAAATTACATCAGGCCATCGCTCGTGGATTGAACCGTTTAGCTGACATTCAAAACTTAGGTTACAGAGTTCTATTCTTAGTCACTGGCGATATTTTATTTAATGAAGGCGATATGGGCAAGTCGGCTTACATCGTTAAGTCCGGCGAAATGAAGGCGACTAAAAAAATGAACGATCACAGCGTGATTATCGGCAAAATTCAAGCCGGCGAATTCGTAGGTGAGATGGCTCATATTAATCACGAGCCTCGTTTTGCGACCGTTACCGCTTCAAAAGATTGCGAACTAATCGAGATTCCATTTGGAACTTTAGATATCGTACTTTTTACGAAACCTGCCTGGGCGAAGGCTCTTGTGATGACGTTATCAAAACGCCTGCGTAACGCATTTAAATCGTAATCTCGAAACACTCAAAAAACCTTTTGCGTTCGAAATTAAAAAATAGCGCTGCTTAAGCATTCACCTGCTCAACCAGTATTTTTAAAAAATGCCATTGAGCCTTTAATTAAAAGAACTGCTTGCGCTCTTGGTATGCCCAATCCTTCAAATTGATTGATTTCGATGTAGTCTTTTAGAGATAGAAAAGCTTTAAAGCTTGAAATCACCCGAGTGAAAGGGCGGTAATCCCAAAACTTTTTGTTTTCTTTTTTGAGTTCTTCTAAACCTTTTCTTTTAGCAACCATCATTGCAATAGCCGAACTAATGCCCCTAATCCAAGCTTTATAAAGAGTTCGATTCGTGATCTTCACGTGTAAGTGCAAATGGTTACCTACATTGGCTAAGCTCAATATTTGAATTCCCTTTTTTTGCGAGAAATCTTGAATGAATTGTCCCATCTTCTTCATCACGACGGGATTTCTAAAGGACCAATTTCCCTTAGCTAAACTTGAACGCATCACCACATGGAGAGAGTCTTTTTTTGAAAGGGGACGTGCGCCCCTGTTTTTAGCTTTATTTCGCAAGACACCTCCATATTGAAGGCTCCATTTCTGCGGAAATAATTTTGTTTGTGATGATCTCATGACCGAAGGTTTATAATAGTGCCGTCATATTGTCAAGAAAGATAGAAGTTTAAAGATCTAACAGAAATTTTTCAGTACCCTGACGATCACGGAATTCGTGTTTATTGCCGTGGAAACTAGAGAATATCTTTGAATGTCCATAAAGCGATCTAGAGTTTTCTCTGATCACGTAGGATTCAGCCCAGGACAAAAGTTCTCGAAAGCTATTTTCGGCAGCAACTGGATCGAGCTGCTTATTCGAGTTTGAACCGCGCGCATTTAAGGCGCTTTTACACTCATCCCAAGTTTTATTAAGGAATATTAAATGAGTCGCATTCTCTAAGGCGGAGGATGCCAAATCTCCGAAAACACCTTCCATTATCCACTTATCACCCATTGAAAGCTGCTTTATTTCTGCATGAACAACATCTGGAGGTCGCTTCTTATTGAAACCGCCGGGCTCCCAAAAATGTTCATCAAAATGAATAACAGGCGCATCAAGCGCTACAGAAAGCTGCCGGGCAAAATGAGATTTCCCGGATCCACTGTTCCCAATTATAACGATTCGCTGTAATTTTTCTTTTAGGGATGTCATAGCAGGCCTCTTAATTATATTCGTAATAATTTTGAAAAGCAGAACAGTCAGCTAGATTACTATCTCTTCCTTTGGGAATTCAATCCAGTCTTCGTAATCAGGGAATCCCACCGGGCGTTTTTCTGTTTGCTTCGTAAATTTTAAATAAAGCGTGTAGGCGCAAATAAATGCATCAAAAGCATGAACACTTTGGATCATGGTGTTCACGTCGTCCTTATAGAGGAAAACGACATCGTGTTCTTGAAGTGAAATCAGAATCTGCTTTCGACAAGCTTCACCAACTGCAGACTTTCTGTAAGACCTCAAGTCGCTCTTTTTGATGTTTAAAATTCGGCCAATGCGCCAGACACTTAATGGCGGAAAAATTTCCATCCAGTCGCACTTTGTTCTAATTTTAAAATAAATTGCTCGAGCTAATAGTGGTGCGGAATTAGCACCCATCGCATGAGAAACTTGAAAAGGTTCTTCAAGTTCTGTTAACAAAAAATTTTCGACACATCTTTGAGTATAGGGCGTAAATAATTTTGCCGGCTTCTTCTTTGCTTGTGTTCTTTTGAAATGGTCACGGAACCATTGAATGTGTGGGCGCTTACAGATCTCATAGCCACCGCAAGCTGGGTTACAATCCGTAAAACAAGTTGGAGGTCGCCATGGATTATCAACACCCATGTATTCTACAACGTCTTCATACTGCTGAATAAGTTCAATGATTTTTGCATCAGCGGAAACATTATCTTCAGGTTTAAGAGAGTGAAAAAGGCGGCTTAAGAATACTTTTTTTTGTTCGGGATAATATTCAATCAATGCAAGACTAGCTTTATCAGTCTTGCCACCAGAAAGACTAAGGCCTAAAAACTTTTTTGCAGCGGATCGGTCAGCATGTTTACGGGCCGCGCGTTCATGACTTGAAATCCGGCTTTTTGACATGTTTGCGCCACCTTTGCTTTATGATCAGGAGAACACCACACTAAAATACAGCCACCGCCCCCTGCTCCGCATATCTTAACAGCGTCAGCTCCAGCTTCCAAAGTGATTTTATTTAAATGTTCGATCTCAGGGCTTGTAAATGCCGGAGCAAGTCTGACTCTTGCATCAAATTCTTGATTAAAGAGCTCAGGCAAATCGGTCCACTTTTTGCTCATAATGGATTTTTCCATTTTTTCAGCAATTATTTTTAAGTCGTTTAGAGCTGTCATGGTTTTTGTTTCTTTAAGCACAGCACTTTTCATAACTTCAAAATTATTCAATCCCGAATGATGAGATTTTCCAGTGTAGACCAGCATAAAGTGATCATTTAATGGTGAGTTCTGGACATCAAAAGTTTGCTGCTCAATTCCTGCGAAAGTGTATCTTAAAATATTAAGTCCACCACTAACAGCCGGATAATAATCCTGAGTCCCCGTCGGAGTATTGAGAACAAATGCTTCTAAGTTATGCGCCACATTGACCATCTCGTG
>JANPPO010000511.1:0-6291 GCA_031428555.1 Bdellovibrionales bacterium
GCGACATCTAATATAGGCTAGTTTCATTCGTGTTCTATTTTGAATGACAAAAACAATGGGGCGTAAATTCTTTTTGAATTACTTATTCGATTTACTTATAGAAACGCCGCATTTCCATTAAAGCTTTATTGTAGATATCATAATCGACTTCAATTTTATCTGTCGGATGATAATTTAAATCTAAGACTTCGTAAGAGCCCGCAGTCTTAATAACAATAAAATGATCTTTAAGACGAATTCCAAAATCACCGTACGTTCCATGCAAGATCCATTTGTGACCTTTGCCAGTCATAAGATTTTCACCACTGCTATAAGTGGAAGCCTCATTATCGCAATTAAAAATTTCTTTCATCACCGTTGGCGCTACATCATAATGTGAGGTCCAGTGATCGACTGTCTTCGGATAATGGGTCTTCAGCTTTTCCGGCCAGTAAACGAAGAACGGTACTTGCGTTTGTGCATTAGTGAAATTTGAATTGTGTCCCCAATAGTTCAACTTGTTATCATTAAACTCTTTACCGTGATCCGCGCTAAAGAAGACAACAGTATTACCAAGTAGGCCTCGCTTTTTCAAATCAGCAATTACGCGGCCGATTTGTTGATCGATATAGTAGATACTGTTCTTGTATCGGTTTAGAAACAAAGTCGGATCAGTCGAATTATTAAGAGTAAAATAATTTATATCTTTTAAGTAAGGATTAAATTGTGCGTGATTGGGGTCGTGGGAAAACTCGTGGGCCGAATCATAAAACAAAAATCCAAAAAAGGGATTCTTGTTATCACGCTGAGCTGTGAAGTCTAACCACTCATCAGTAATTTCGCGATCTCTTTCAAAAGCTTCGAAGGTTTTTGATTTCTTTCTTAAATTTTCAATTTTGCTGAATACAGTGCGATCGAATTCAGGCTTGGTCAGTGGCGCACTTCCCAATATTTTAGTCTGATAATTATATTTTAAAACCTGATCCATAATCACAGGAGACGTGTGAGTTTCTTTAAACTTATCAAAATAGAGAGGTGGCAACCCATAGAAGAAACTAAAGATTCCGCCACGAGTCGAATTGCTTCCGCTAAAATGCTGATTAAAAACAATCGAATCCTGAGCCAGCGCAAAACTATTAGGCATCACAGTTTCGTTCAGAACGTCATGCCTTGTTGAATCTAGAAGTATAAAAAGGATATTAAGTTTCGCTTCAGGCTTACAGCGCATTTCTTCAAGCGGGTATTGAACTAAACTTTTTGCCTCATCAGCTAAAGTCATTAGAGATTTGTTTTTGTGAGCCTCAACATCGACCCAGCCCATCTTAACTAATGTCTCCTGCGCATTAAGAGGAACTGCAAATGGGGGAATAGTTCCCATCTTTGTAACAGGCCGATAAAAAAATCCGTCAGCAAGCGCATGCCCAACATGAGATCCCAAGAGGCAAATAAACCAAACTCCTAAAACCCAAGCCGTACGCTTTAAGTTTTGCGGCTTAGCGGAATCTTCAAGCTTTGAAGAGATCCAAAGTTGAAAAGCCCAAAGGCCACCCATGAAAGCAATGACGATTCCCCACAAGTACCAGGAAAAGCTAATCACTTGGCCCTGACCATTAAAAAATAAGTCGAGCACAAAAAGATTAATGTGAAAGCGGTACTGTTGATAAACGAAAGTATCGATCAGAAGTAGAGTGTGAAAAAATGAAATATAAAGACAAAAAATCCATTTCAACACGCGCGCGCGAGGCAAAAATAAACAAAGCCAAAAAAACGGGGCAAATAAAAGCATCGCAAGGAATGCAAGGTGAGCCCAAAAGTACGGCACCATAAACAGCGTCGCGACAGCATTATCGGGTCGTGTAGACGGTGTTGAGAGATAAAGAAACGATATAAAAAGTGAAATGACACTGTTCAGGGCGAAGAGGCCCCAAAACCAATTTAAGCTTTTTTTCATAAGTTAAGGGGAATTCTAACTACTTTGCTAACTTTTGGACAAGTTCAGAAAGCACTTTGACGTAACTAGTAGGATTTTCGTTCGGAATGATGTGGCCAGCTTCTTCGATTTCGATCATCGAATTTTGGTGGCCCGTTTGTTCCTCGTAAAGCCTGATAGCTTGTTTCTGAATTGCTTTGCGAGTTTGATTCTCCCGTTGGCCTAAAATCCAAAAACGCTTCGGTCCTTTTGCAAAATCCTGAGATCTCAAATCAAACTGGCGACCCGCGTATGCAAGTTGCGCTAAGCCCTCAGAAATAGGCTTAAGAAAAGGCGCATATCTTTCATGTGTCTGAGCGAGATCCATAGTTTGTTGGTACCAATAACCGCGGTAAGCCCAATACTCTTGGTTCGCAACAACGTATTGACCAAAGATAGGAAACATTCCCATCCATTGTTTCCAGCTCTCATAATAAGGAGACGGTGGATTATTTTCCAAAGCTCGTCCCATCGGAGCAGTTTCAATCACAACAGGAAAAACAGAAGCGTCGATGTAAGGAATAATGCTTGCGCTGTATGATAATGTCACAAGAATCGGGCGCTTAATTTTGAGAGTCTTTTTTAAGGTCACAAGTTCGTTTGCTAAATTCTGGCTTGTCACTTGAGTCAACCAGGGGGCCGGGTTTCCCAACATCATGGATTCCGGGTGGCGGCTTGTGTGC
The DNA here is from genome assembly GCA_031428555.1 of Bdellovibrionales bacterium. Lineage (GTDB taxonomy): Bacteria > Bdellovibrionota > Bdellovibrionia > Bdellovibrionales > Bdellovibrionaceae. Next base: position 2,632 of record JANPPO010000511.1, read on the forward strand.
CAAGCAACCCAGTTCAATTTTCTTCTGTTCAAAACCTGTAAAAAGTCTTCGTTTGGTAAAAAACCGCGAAATATTCCAGGCAAAAGAATCAGAGTTGGAAGATCTTCATCTATAATTCTGACAAGAGCATAAGCAGAGTCAGTCGAGGATATTTTAATTTTTACAGCCTCAGGTTCAATAGAGCGGGGAGCGGGCGCTGCCACAGCTACTTGAGCTACTAATGTGAGTAAAAATAAGGCTTCTTTTAGAAATGAAACATTGCATTTTGTCATAAGGGCCATTACTTAATGCGTCATCAGGACTTGGTCAAGACTGTAAACAAACTTGATTCAATTTATTCAAGTCGATATGGATAGTGGCGTACCTAAGATATAAGCCGGAAATATGGTTCGGCGTTTCTACGAAGCACCTTTAAATGCTTCTCTACTGGGGGATGTACATGGTTAAAGCTTTTGCTCGAAATGTATTTGCTGCTGTTCTATTAACGGTAACTCTTAGCCAGGCTGCTTTAGCCGGCGGACCTTACCCGCTGAATCCGGATCCTTCTATGACTCCGGGCGAACTCTGCCAGTTTGCTACTCGCAAACGCTACCCTGAAAACATTAAATATTGTGACCGCGATGTAGACCCAGATACGAAGTGGGCTGTGATTAAGCTTTACGTTCAAAAACACGGTTACAACATCAACTCTGGTAACAGAATGCAGTTTAAGATCGATCATTACATTCCCCTTTGCATGGGTGGAAGTAACGACGTGAAGAACCTTTGGCCGCAGCACCAGCGTGTTTACGAGCTTACAGATCCAATGGAGCCTCTCCTTTGCGAAAAGATGTCTATGGGCAAGCTCAAGCAAGCAGAAGCGATTATGCTCATTAAAAAGGGCAAGAATGACTTCCGTGAAATCCGCGGCATCATCGCCTACGTTAGCCGCCTTTAATCTTAAAGTTCGATAATGACACCTGCTGAGCTTCAGCGAACAAACCGCCGAGCCTTAATCGCATTGCATTTTTTACTGCGAGCTTTGGGTGTTTTTCTTTTTTACCATCACAACGTTCACTTGTTTGCTCTCTGAAAATGGTAAAAATACCTACATAAGTGCTTTTTATTCTTCGCCATCTTGTGTCATCGACCTATTGTGGGGTATACAGAAACGCTCTACAACTAGCGGTCCGTCGGGGGAAAATAATGTCGAACGTTAACACAAATGCTCCAGCTACTATGAAATCTGCAAACGAAAAATCAATGGATTCTATCGAAGACGTTGATGTTTCAGAAGAGTCTTTAGACTCAGAAGAGTCTTCTTCGAAGCCTCGCTCACAATTTGATTTATCTTCAGAAGAAGAAGCGCGTGAAATGGCGGCTCTTGAAAAAGAGATGCAAAGCATGCCTTTAAATGAAGACGAAGATGATATGGCTAGCCTTGATGAAATTAACAACATCTTGGATTTACCAGATCAACAATTTCCTAAATTTACTTTAGCTAAAAACAAAGCGCGTTTTTTACGTATGGTCAGCTGGTACCGCGGTAAAGAAGAGTGGATTGAAGTTGCTCCATTATCTGGTGTGACGAAATTATTTAAGCAGCAAACGAAAGAATTAGAAGGCATCCGTTCTTCTAAAATGGATTACGAAATGGAGCTTGAAACGGGAACATTGACTCCGTCTCAGCGTTCTTACCGTCGTGACGAATTGAAAATGTGTAAAGTTCAGGAAAAAATGGCTGTCCATTTAATTTCTAAACTTCAATTGAAGATCAAATCAGGTCGACGATAATTTTTTTAAGACCTAGCAGGTCTTAAGTCGCGGAGTTTTCCATTACTTCGCCTCAAAATCATTCAGTAAGAGCTTACTTCATGGACTAAGGTCGCGAATCATGCGCCCTTGGTCCATTTTTTTTTGCTCGCCCTTTAGTCTCAAGATGAATCGCCGAAAAGAAAAGTGTCTCGATACTGAATCGAATTGACACATTTCACGGGTGCTTGAAATAAGCGTCCGTTTCTCTAGGAGGATACATGTCTCGTTCAATCGTCATCATGGTGAGTAACAATCATGACTTCGTTGATAACAGCAAAAAACAATTTGAGGGTCAGGATTGCACTGTGCAAACCTTTTCACCTGAACAGTGGAGAACGGGTCTTGATAGTCCTTTCTTTCGCCAGCAACTTATTCAGGGTGTCCCTGCATTAGCGGGTGGAGCTAACGCTTCAACTTCTTTTAGCAATCCTCCTGGTCAAGTTTTAGCATTCCCATCGCCTAACGATCCACATGTACAAAAGATGGATCACATGGAAGCTAAAGCTATTGAGAATGCAATTCTTCAATACAAAGGAAACTTAACTGAAGCAGCAAAAGCTTTAGGAATTGGCAGAGCTACACTTTACAGAAAAGTGAAGCAATACCAAATTGATCCCGCAGTTGCTCGTAAGAAAAAAGCAATGGCTGCGTAATTTCCTCTCTTTCGAGGGGAAATTTGCGAGTTCGGTGTCTTAACAGATTGAACGACAAACAGAATCGGCACTTTTGAAAAAGGCCGATTTTGTCTTGTTTAGAGACATCTTATTTTGAGTCGTCGAATTTTCCTTCGACATCTGTCCAGATGAAACACAAGTAAATTGCGTTATAGCGAATCTGGAGATTCTAGACCTGGTCCAAGTCTCGCAATGATCTATTAACTGAAGATCTAGGCAGCAAATTGAAATATACTTATTGAAGGGGGCCGACTACTGTGGCGAAAATTCTGGAATTCCCAAAGGAAAAATCAGTGCGAGCAAGAATTTTACAAAGATCATTTCAGCAAAAAGCTGTTATTCCTCTTTCACTTCTTTCAGTGTTAGTTGTTTCTCTTTCGTTAAACGAATGGATCCAGTTTGCGTCTCAAAGAATTAGCTCAACTCGAGGAGTTGCAAGTTTGCCGTCTCAAGATTTGGAAAAACAAATCAAGTGGGAACACAAATGGGCTGATTCACTTAACAAATCAAATATTCGTCCGGGCGTTACAAGCCAAGAGCCAAGCCAGTTAGACACTTTGCTTTTTGGTGTTTTACAAGGCGATGTGAAGATGACTCGTTCGGGTTCTCAAATTTCATTACTTGAAATGATCAAGCCTGTAGAGCTTAAAAACCGAGAAGAATTTCTAGAGTCGTACAAGGCTGTTTGGTCAGTTTCATTTGACCGTGTAGAACTTGATAAACAAAAGATTGCAGTTAATAGCAAAGAAGAAACTTATAATCTCATAGACAAAAGTGGCAAGACCGTTGGTCAGGCGATCTTTGGTCTAGATGATCTTCAAACAGTTAAAAAATTGCAGTTTTTGACTCAGTAGTTTTTCGCCTCAAGCCGATAAGATTGTATGGTTATTCCAGATCTTTCGGCTCCAAATCATGAAGCAAAGCAAAATCTAAAACCAGCGTCTACAATGGACCGGCTGATCGCTGGCTTTTTCGATATCCTGCTTTTAGCTCCTATCGCAACATTTGTTCCAGCATTGCACATTCGTGAAGCGCGAATCGATTACATCCAAGGATTTGAATCAGACATTTGGTATCAAATCGTTTTGTTATGGGCTTTAACTTTCATTATCATCCACACATTCTTTTTGTATTTCACAGCGACAACGCCTGGTGGAATGATCATGCACACACGCGTTTACGGACTCAATGG
>JANPPO010000512.1:0-8135 GCA_031428555.1 Bdellovibrionales bacterium
GGTGTTGAAGTTTGAATAAAAATCTTCAAAGGAACATGTCCCTCTTTTTTAATTAACTCAGCAATCCAATGAGCGCGGACAAAACAACCGCTTTTCGTGTAAGTATGATTGAATTTTTTGTCTTCGTTTACTGCTTGATGAATATTAACCAGAAAGCGAGGGCTCTGAATGCTGTTGTCGGCTGCAAAACTTAAATTAAAGCAAAAGACGAAGCCTAAAAAAATGATTGAATTTGTGAATGCTTTCCGGATCCTCATAAGGTGGACCTTACCCTAATTTTGCAAATCACTAAACGAACGCTTCTGGTTTTGAAATTAATCTAAATTTGTCTCAATCCGAGACGTCGTGAGCGTGGTTCTCGATAAAATAGGCGTTAAATCACTGAGGCCAAATGGGCTTAAATCGCAACAGATGGTGTCTAGGGATTTTAAGTGTTGAATTCCTTGTTCTCAGGTGTCGAGTTGTTCGACTTTTTTCCGATACTATCTCTGAGGTGATGAAATAAGCGCTAATTTTTGCTGGTTTTTCTTTTGCATCTTTATTCTCGTGCACATGTCGTGTTCGTATCACCTGGGGGACGTTTAATGAGACATATCAATAGCAAAGATGATTGGTTTTACGAATTCAAACCTTATATATTTATTTCAATCGGTATAACAGGTTTTTTATGCCGTTCTTTTTTCGGAAATTCTCAAATTATGACAGGCATGGGTTTTCTTTCGAGCCTAATTCTATTAGGCGCCGGTGCTCTCATTATATCGTGGCGACGAGCCTATCGAAAATCTTCTTTTATGAAATAGTTTACACGTTTCATAGAAGTCCAGTCGCATGAAAGCCAATCATTGTAGGGATTTCCGCGACTGGCCGGTCTCTCACGCGACCAAAGTCAAAATTAAGATTTAAGCGGATTAGTCCGATACCTCTCTAGTACGTAAATAGAGTGGAGGACTACTCCTTATGTCATCATTGCAGAAAACCTATAAACGAGGCGACGTCATCTACAAAGAGGGCGATAAAGTTACGCATATTATCTTCGTTCAATCAGGTAATGTTCAACAATCACTCTTACGTAATAAAAAAAATGTCGAGCTTATGTCTTGCGGAGCAAACAGTGTTTTAGGTGAGGCAGGCCTTTCTGGCGCTCCTTCTTACAATATCGCGGCTGTCGCAACTGCAGAAACGAAAACTTTAGAAGTCCCAATTGATACCTTCAAAGCTCAGATTGAAGCTGCTCCGCAATTTCTTAAAATCTTAATTAAAAGTTTTGGTGATCGTTTGCATAAGGCTCTTCAGGAAATTCGTTCTCTTAAGATGGCGAATGATGGAACTCCTTGTTCCGATGATAATGTACCGAAAGTTTATGGTGCGATCTTCTTCACAGTCTTGCACAAGGGTGTAAAACAAAAAGATGGCAAGTCTTACGAAATTGACTGGATGGTATTCCGTCAATATTGCCAGCGCATTATGGGCGAGTCTTTAAAGCGTGTCGAGGGTGCTGTTGATATTCTTGTAAAAATGAAGCTTGCAACTTACATCATGGGAAAGCCACCGGAAGATCCAGAAGGACCCGATCAAAAAATGGGAGTTATGTTTGCTGATCTTCAACCGATTGAAGCGTTCTTTGAGTTCTTCCAGTACTACTATTACAAGCCAGGCAAATCTGATCTTTTAAAAGTCGAAGAATCGTCAACTCAAATGGTTCAGCTCATGCTTAAATGTGTTGAGGGCGTTGAAGCTGATCGATTTGGCACCGTTACGATAGAGTATGCAATATTCGCAGAAAAGATGATGGAAGAGTTAAACGTTAAATTGCAAGCCGATCACTTTGTACGTTTGGAAAATAAAGGCGTATTTAGTAAGCGTCGTACTACTGGTGATAAGGTTTATATCGATTTCGAAGTTAAAGAATATCGAAACATTTGTTACTCTTGGAAGTTGATTAAAGAAATCAGCAAGTGGAATGAGCGTGGCTTTGTCGATCTAGATGAAAAAGAAGAAGTGAAGAAGAAAAAAGTTGATGGAAGCATTCCTTGTCCACAATGTGGCACTGGAACAATTCCAGAGCAAAAATTCTGCGGCGAGTGCGGTTGTAACTTACTTGCGAAAGCAGCTTCTTAACTACCTTTTGACAAGCTCTAGGGCCTGCTTTTAAGCTGTGCCCCATGAAACATATTATCGTCGGTACAAATCGCCAGGATTCAAACTCTAGAAAAGTTGCTCTATTTGTTCAAAAAATCTATGAACAAAAGGGGGAAAAAGTCGAACTTATCGAGCTCGAGCATATCGAAATCGATCAAACCAACGGCGGCCATTTCGGAGAGAAGACCCCTTTGCCTGCTAAACTCAAAATTGCGATCGAAGCGATTACTAAAAGTGAAGGCATTACGTTTATTATTCCCGAATACAATGGGTCGATGCCGGGCATTTTAAAGGCCTTCATTGATTACTGGAAATTTCCTCAAAGCTTTGAAGGGCGCCCAGTTGCTTACATCGGCTTAGGTGGGATGTGGGCAGGCTTAAGGCCCGTTGAACACATGATGCAAGTCATGAGCTACCGTAATGCTTATAACTTCCCCGTTCGAATCTTTTTGCGCGACGTATGGAAACTCATCAATAAAGAAGGTCTTATCGAAGACCCTGTCATCTTGGGCCTCCTTGACCAACAAATTGTTGGCTTTCAGAAGTTTTGCCGGGCTCTTGAATCAGAGGGCTTAGATGCAAATTCTCTTAATTCCAAGCGACTTTAAAAAATCCTTAAAAATAAAGAGCGTTATCCCAGAGGCCTTCCGAGAAGATTTCTTTTACGGCCTTTAAGCTCTCGTCGAGTTCTCTATGTTCTGGTGCTACTTTTCGGTAGTTATCAAATTCAATAAATGATCTATTTTTCGAGTGCTGCATCAAGACGGTTTCGCCATCTGTGTGAATGTAGGTTCCAGGAATAAAAGCTGTGAAATTTCTTATTCCAGGTCTAAAAACTGACCTTGAAAGCGCAACTGTTTTAGCATCTTCCATTCTTAGAATATCATAGAGACTTGCTGGAATATCCATTTGCTGAACGAGTTCCTCGCGGTTAATTTCTTCAGGCCATTTTGTCACTTGCGGATGGAAAAAGAGCAGTGGAATTCTGTAGGCTGAAATCTTATCTTCGAAATTCGTAAAAATCTGGGGCCCTGTATGATCTGCGGTAATGACGAATAAAGTATTGGAATACCAAGGTTGCTTTGCTGCAATTCTAAAAAAATCTGCTAATGATGAGTCGGTATATGCTATAGCCTTTAAGATCGGGTGTGGTGCCTGTACGTTATGGAAAGGCTCGCCTTCCGGGATGCGGTAAGGCTGATGTGATGTCAGCGTAAAAATCGTTGATAGAAATGGTGCTTTCTTTTTACTGAGCTCTTCTGCAAAATATTTCAAATACGGACGATCGTAAATTCCCCAGATGCCGTCGCTATCTGCAGCGTTCGGATATTCCCTACTGCCGTAATAATTTTGGATCCCCGCCTTCGCAGTAAAAGCATCGAAGTGCATCGTGCCGTTTGCACCCCCATGATAAAAGCTAGTGTCGTACCCCGCTTTTGAAAAAACATGGCCAACACCCACGAACTGATTTGTGGAAAATTCTGAAGTAATGAAAGGCTCCTCCATCAGTGCGGGAATTCCAGAAAGAATTGCTGCCACACCTTCGATCGATCTTCTTCCGCTCGCCATCGCTTTTGGAAAGTTTAAACTCTTTTTCATCAAACTATCTAAAAACGGTGTATAGGATTTTTGAGTATTCGGAAAAAGTGATGTGTATTCCCAAGAAAAACTTTCTAGTACGATGATGACGACATTCTGTTTTTGCGCCGTTGGCAGCGCCGGCAAAAAAGGCATAGAGGAAATTCCGCCATTTACTAAAGACAAAGCTTTATTTTTATCTTCGAAATGATGTTCTCTTTCTAAACTTGTTTTGTTGAAAGTTTTGAGAAGCATAAAATTCGTGTTAAGAGTCAGCTGATTCATTTGAGCTTTAGAAAAATGATCTGCATTAACTGGCGTCAGTGGCTTTTTTTGAAAGCCTCCCCGCGTGCCCAAAACTAAAATCGCCACAATGACGAGTTGTTCAACTCTGTCTAAGTTAGTTCTCCAATCAAATTGCTGATCTGATTCGTCTCTGAAGACCCAGATGATGGCGGCCCAGAAAATAAATCCTAAAAGCGCTGCAATCATAATCCAAAGAAGAAATTCTTCCGCAATGCCTGCGGTTTTGCCTTGGCCCTCTTTCAAGATTTCGAGTGAAGAAAAGGTCATCCGGCGGCCCCAGAATTTCCACATCTCAATATCAATGACACTCATCACCCAAAGAGGAATTTGTATCAGAAAAAATGGAATAAAATAGAGTCCACGGACAAGCCAGCCCCACAAAACAACCGGTACCAGGGTCCATGCGATCGCCACCATATCGAACGGAATTCCGACCCAAAAAGCCCTGACAAGATCTGATATATTCTCATCGACAAACAAAGAACGGTTCCAAAAAAGGAATTGGCCCCTCAAAGACATGTAAAAAAGGAATAGAATGAGGGCTAATCGCAAAAAGAGGCTTAAACGCATAGCTATGAACCTAGCATAGGTTGATTGTTCAGGTCATCCTCTGGTAAAACACCTCCATGACACAAGAGCAAATGAAACAACGCCTGGAACAATTCTATCCTCAATCCACGATCGAGGTTTTTGACCTCACCGGTACTGCCAATCACTGGGAAGTTCTGGTTGAAAGTGGTTCTTTTAAGGGTTTAAGCCGCATCGAACAGCACCAACATGTGATGAAATGTTTTAGCGAAGAACTTAAAACCGGTGAAGTTCACGCTCTTTCGATTAAAACTAAAGTTAAAAATTAAAAACGCATCTCAAAATACTTATTTGGAGGACTTAAAAATGTCTGACGTAAAAACGAAAATCGAAAATCTCTTGAACCAAAACCAAGTTGTTCTTTTTATGAAGGGCACTCAAAGTTTTCCAATGTGCGGTTTTTCTGCCCGTGCGACTAACATTCTTCAAGATTTAGGTGTTAAATTTCAGGACGTAAATGTTTTGGAAGACGAAGAAATTCGAAATGGGATTAAAGAATACGGAAACTGGCCGACAATTCCACAATTGTATGTTAACAAAAAACTTGTTGGTGGCTCCGACATTATGATGGAAATGTATCAATCAGGCGAACTTCAAGAGCTCATCCAAGCTGAAGTTCCAGCAACTAAGTAAAAATCGGGTGTAAAATTGAATGTAGGAATTTACTTTAAATGAAATGTAACTTGGCCCTTTGGGATCGCATCATTCGTTTTACAGTGGCAGTTTTGCTACTGACTTACGTTATTGCGGGCGGTCCTTTTTGGGGCTGGAGCGGACTCTTCCTTCTGGTCACGGCGGCCTGGGGACTTTGTCCGATCTATGCATTTTTTAAATTTAAAACGATACGTACTTCTAAAAATAATATTCCACTGTCAAAGAACCAGTCGCCGAATTTAAAGAGGCCCTCATGATGGATGCTTTGAATAAATTGAGCTTACCGAAGACTCACATTTTAACTGACGAAGCATCTCTCAAACATTACGGCAAAGACTGGACAACATACTTCGATATCAAAGCTTCTGCTGTCCTTTTCCCCCGCCACACGGAAGACGTTGTGGAAATCACAAAGTGGGCTCGCCAAAATAAAATTGCGCTTGTTCCTTCCGGTGGGCGGACAGGATTAAGTGGTGCTGCTTGTGCCACGAATAATGAAGTCGTCGTCAGTTTCGAAAAAATGAATCAGATTAAAGATTTTAATGCTTTTGACCAAACAGTCACTTGCGAGGCCGGTGTCATCACTGAATCTTTGCAAAAGTTTGCTGTGGAAAAAGGACTTTACTATCCCGTCGATTTCGCCGCTCGTGGCTCTTCTCAAATTGGTGGGAATATCGCAACCAATGCCGGCGGCATTAAAGTCGTGCGCTACGGAATGACCCGGCAATGGATCGCAGGCCTAACAGTTGTAACGGGTGCTGGTGAAGTTTTAAAACTGAATCAAGGCTTAGTGAAAAATGCGACCGGTTATGATTTACGCCAGCTTTTTATCGGCTCTGAAGGAACTTTAGGATTTGTAACCGAAGCGTTGATCCAGCTTTCCCCTGCACCGCCGGCTTCGCGCGTTTTGTTGCTCGCGTGTCCTGATCTTAATAACATCATGAAGGTCTTCCAAATCTTCAAAGAAAAAACAAGTTTAGTCGCTTTTGAATTTTTCTCTGACATGGCGTTGGGTTATGTACAGAAGTCGACTCATCTTCCGGATCCTCTTCCATCGAAATCTGCCTATTACATCGTCACCGAAGTTGAATGCCCATTTGATTCCGAAGAGGAAAAAATTCTTTCTGTTTTCGAAAAGTGTTTGGAAGAATCCTGGATCGTTGACGGCGCCATGGCTCAAAGTGGCCAGCAAGCTGTCGATTTCTGGCGCTACCGCGAAGACATCAGCGAAGCTTTAAGTCCGTACTCTCCATACAAGAACGATGTCGCTGTTAAGATTTCGAAAGTTCCCGATTTCGTTTTAGATCTCGATGGAATTTTAAAGAAAAGTTATCCAACGTGGGAAGTTGTATGGTTCGGCCACATCGGTGATGGAAACCTGCACATCAATATTTTGCGCCCAGAAGGCATGACAAAAGAACAATTCGTAAAAGAGTGCCAGCAAGTCGACAACTTAGTTTTCGAAGCCGTCAGACGCCAACAAGGAAGTATTTCGGCCGAACACGGAGTAGGCTTAACGAAGAAGCCCTTCCTTAACTACAGCAGATCAAACGAAGAAATCGCCCTAATGAAATCAATCAAAAAAGTTTTCGATCCGGATAACATCCTGAATCCAGGTAAGCTGTTCTAAAAGGTGACGGTCCACTTTTCGTGTCGACTACGCGTTAGTCCGAATTCTAAAAAAACTGTTTGGAGGATTTCCCATTATGAAAAGAAACAACGTTAAAGATTATTTCCCGAAAAACTACCAAGAGTCTCGCGCGGAGTTCACTTCGATGACAAAACAGATTCAAGCGCCTTGCGAAACTGGTAACTGGAATATTGCTTCCAAAACCAGCGATGACCTTTCTGTGGATTATGCTTGGCTACCTCCGCTTAAAACGCCTGAAAAACTTTTGGTCCTTATCACTGGAATTCATGGCTCTGAAACTTATACTGGTGCTGCAGTCCTAAAGCTCTTTATTGAGGAAATCCTACCGCAAACCAATCGTGATGATTTGGGAATTTTTATCGTTCATGCCATGAATCCTTTCGGCTTTAAGAATCATCGTCGCTGCACAGAAAATAATGTTAATCTGAATCGAAATTTTTCCGTTTCAGGAAACATGTTTAATCTAAAAAATTCAGAGTCAATTCGGCTCAATGAACTTTTCCTTTCTCGCGAACCCGTTTCAACCGAAAAAAGTAAACTCGCGAAGAGTTTTCATATGAAAGATCAAAAAGCATTTTTCGGAGATGTCTCTTTAGATCATTTAACAAAAGCCGTCAGCGCGGGACAATTTGAAAAAGAAGAAGATCTTGAATACGGGGGCCAGAAACTTGAGCCTCAAACTAAAGCTCTTATCGATAAAATGAAAGAACTCATCCCTCAGTTTCAAGATGTCGTAGCACTGGACATTCATACTGGCTTAGGTGATCGCGGGCGCCTTCACCTACTCACAGATAGTGATAAGCGTTCTTTAAATCCCGATCTATTTTCATCCATTTTTAAACCCGCAGAAGATAACGAATTTTATGTCTTCACGTCTGCTGATACTGAAGGATTCTACGAAGTTCATGGTTCGACGAACTCGATGTATTCTGAATTAGTGAAAGGATCTCAGCGTGTTTGCGCGGTTACCTTAGAGTTTGGAACTCTAGGGCACAGCTTTGAGCAGCAAATGGAAGACATGAATGTTTCAACGCTTGATCATCAGGGGCATCTTTACGGATACGCTAATGAGAAGCTTAAGCAAAAAATCCTGGCCGCAAACTTTCAAAGGTCTTATCCAGACGATGATAAGTGGCGAACACAAGTCTTAACAGCAGCCGAAGGATTTCTAACAAGAGTGCTGAGTCGCTTCTTGAATGTTTAATTGAATCTAAGTCAC
>JANPPO010000513.1:0-2858 GCA_031428555.1 Bdellovibrionales bacterium
ATGAGCATTCTTGCAAACATTTTAGTTTTGGCTGTCGCTCTACTTCATATTTACTTTTTGGTATTGGAAATGTTTCTTTGGACAAAACCTTTGGGCAGAAAAGTTTTTAGAAACTCTGAGGCAAAAGCTCAAGACACAAAAGTTTTAGCTGCAAACCAAGGACTTTATAATGGGTTTTTAGCTGCTGGTTTAATTTGGGGATTTATCCACCCAGATCCACTTTTTGGAATTCAAATTCAATACTTCTTCTTAGCTTGCGTGATGATTGCGGGACTTTACGGTGCGTTTAGCGTCAGTCGGAAAATTTTGTTTGTTCAATTCGTTCCGGCACTCATCGCAATGTTGGCAGTTTATTTAACTTAAATAAGCTACCATTGTTTTTTGCACTGGTAATCTTGTCGATTTTTAACGTAGCGATAAGCTGAAAAAAGTTGGTGTCCGATCATTGCGGTTCCCATAATATAGGATTCTTTTTTTGTAAACGCTCTTAAGTCTCCAGCGCCACTTTTATCAACACGTCCAGACGCATAGCTTTCGCCTTGGACTCTGCCCGCGCGTGCCATCCAGTCCTTTGCGAAATAGGCCGTCGTATTAAAAACATTGTAGAAAAGCCAACCTTTTTGAAATTGACTGTCATGACTTTGATTTTGGACAATGTATTCAGAGCTAACTGCATGGGAAGCTAAGCCCGCCATGGCAATAGGCTTTAGGTTATTCTGACAGTTCGTACATCTCCAAGTTCCCCTTTTAGGATTCCAATCTAACTTTTCGCCCGTCACTCGGCTGACCGTCTCATGCGCTAGTTCATGAGTTAAAAAGCTTGCACCGGCACCGGCGGCTCCGCGGGCGATGCCTCCAATCGATAAATCTTCAGGGCAAACGATGTTCCAGCGGAACTTTTTGCTCTTTGCTTCTTCCTCAGTTGGTCTATCACCTGGGCCTTCAGTAACGAGATCACCCGATGCACTTGGGATATCGAGGCTTACATTATTTAACTGGGAACCCGCTTGAGGCATTAGCTCCTTTAGCACGCAAACTTGTTCGGCGTACTCGGCTTCAGTTCTATTCATTTTCTCTGCGTGCGAAACTTGGCAAAGCGGTTTTTGTGATTTTTGTTTTTCAGGTGAGTCGCACTTTTGAAAAGCCTTTGAAACGACAGGACTCGAGAATTCCTGCAGCAAACTCTTTTTGAAATGATAAGACCTAGGTGAACTTTCTTTTGCGGAATCTGAAAGAGTTTTTAAAACTGAATTATTTGTATTGCATCTTGATGGAGTATTTTTTGCGAAAGACATTTCTTTTAAAATTTCTTCGGGAAACTGATTTTTCTCGAGATTCCTTTCCGCGACGTTCAATTTTTGATTCATACCCGCCGTGAACTGATTGGGATTCCAAACTTTTTCTCGCTTAATCTCTGTCGAGAGATTTTCCATTTCTTTTGAATATGAAAGAAGAGAGGAATTTTTAATAATCTTTTCTAATCGCTCGATCTCTTTGGTTTCACTGCCAGGAACAAGCTTTCTTGATTCTCTGAGTGCATCTAACTTTTGAAGATGAGTCGCAAGTCTTGAAGCTTCCCAGTTGGCTAATTCTTTAAGATCTTCAGCGCCGTCGTCATTTTTCATTCCTATTTTACAAAGGAGAGCATTTTTGTCTGCTATTTCAAAATTAATTTCTTGGGTGAGGGACCGGATCTTCTCTATAGATGAGTCATTTGCCGGATTTTTCGTTTTGCAAAGTGCGCGATCTTCAAATTGCAGACAATCCTGAGCAACCGAAGTTCTAGGTAAAATAAGCGCTAAAAAAATGAATGCAAAAAACACTCTTATCACTGAGTACTTTTCGGAATTTTCCGGCCGAATCTTAAGGCCTGCCAGTCCTTCGTCGTGGCATGACGCCCTGTCGAGCCTAGCCGGCCGCCAAAGAAAAGTGGACTGGCGGCCGGCTAGGCTCACCTTTTTGGTTTAGCGGTTGATTGAGCTTGCGAAGGTTATCTTCGGGTTTTCGCGCTTGGCCCAGTTGAGATCCCATTCTTGGTTGAGTAACAAGACAGGTTCATCTTTGGTATCCCGGAATAAGTTGAAGCCTTTGATTTCGAACACGGGCTTGCCGTCTTCGGTTCTCGGCCAACGGGCGACGGTGTAAGGCAAACGATCGACTCTGACTTCGAGGCCGTATTCATCTTGTAATCGATGAGATAAAACCTCGAATTGAAGTTCACCGACAGCACCTATTAGCGGATCTTGGTGACCGATGACGGGATCGATGAAAATTTGGATGGCACCCTCTTCGGCTAAGTGCTTGATCGCTTGCTGCATTTTTGCTCGCTTAAGGGCGTCTCGGACCCAGAGTTTTGCGAAAAGTTCTGGAGCGAATCTGGGAATATCTTCGAATAAAATTTTTCCATTCGAAGACACGCAGTCGCCGATCGCAAAATTTCCTGTGTCATTAACTCCGACAATGTCGCCGGCGTAAGCTTCATCAACTGTTTCGCGGTCTTGGGCGACAAATTGATTCGAGTAAGCGAGCCTTAATTCACGGTCTAATCTTGAGTGATAAACTTTCATTCCGCGATCAAATTTTCCAGAGCAGATTCTGATGAATGCCACGCGGTCACGGTGTTTGCGATCCATGTTCGCCTGGATCTTAAAAACGAAGCCTGTAAATTTATTGTCGAGTGGATCCATTTTTTCGCCCGACTGAGTGGTGCGAGTTCCCGGGCCCGGAGCAAATTTAGAAAAGAATTTTAAGAATAAATCCACACCGAAGTTTTGTTTGGCTGAACCAAAAGTCACTGGCGAGATTTCACCATTTAAAAAAGCTTGTTCATCAAATGGCGGCAAAGCCCCTTCAACCAG
>JANPPO010000514.1:0-2365 GCA_031428555.1 Bdellovibrionales bacterium
CTAAATTAGCAAAAGCCATACCGAAAAACGCCCCTCTAGGGGCCATGCCAGCTGCACGGGTGGGCTCTGCGCCCAGATGGTTTATTACTGTCAAATTTCGTCGAATCAGTGACTAACTTTTTGTCGGTCTTTGGCTTGCAAGAAATCTAACTTAATCTTTTGCAGTTGGATCTTTGTGCTTTGGACTGAATCCCTGAATTAAGAGATCGGCATGGGTTTTAATTTTAATAATATGCTTCTCAAGATCTATTTTAGTTCCGTTTTTTAATTCGGTTGCAAGAATTAAGGAAGCGCCAAGAAGTGCTTCATGGACAAGACTTGAAAGTAGAGCTTTATTTCCAAATGGAGGATAAAGCCCAAGGCCCACGCCCTCATTCAACAGGGATTCAATTCTGAGGTGCGCTCTTTTTATAAAAGCCTCATTTGAAATCGGTAGTTTAATTTCCGTGGTACATAAATAATAATAATGAACCAAAAAGCTGGCATATGTGGGAAACTCACTTACCCACGTCAGCATGTGTTGCAGATAAGAATTCAGGGGGTTGAAATCTGCATGAGATCGGTCGATATACATTTTTTCTTCTAAATAAACATAACATTTTTGAATCAATAACTTGAGAGCTTCAGTCTCGATACTGACTTCCTCGGAATTAAAGTGGTAACGAACTGTTCCAAAAGAAACTTCGGCCTCGTCTGCAATTAATTGAATTGTGATCGCAGCGGCTCCGTTTTCGTGTGCCAGTTTCAAAAACGCTTCTATCAAATGCTCTTTAGAAGTGGAGACTTTTGTTTCCGAATTTTTTGCCGTACTTTTTTTAACCACGCTGCTAAATCCTTAGAATTATTATAGATAATAATATTATATATTATAAAAATAAAAATATTGCTAAATTTAATAGTTTATAATACTATGCGTCAAGTTACTAAAAACAATCAACAAAGGAGATTATATGTTGAAGAAGAAGCTTTCAGTTCTCATTTTATTTGCACTCGGTCTTACGGGTTTTCAAGTTCAAGCTCAGTCAGAAACGACTGGGGTGACTTTCAGTGTTCCGACCTATTCCGTCAGTTATAAGACTCGTCTTCAGAGTCCGCCGTTCCTTGTGCTTGAAAAAGTCCCGTCGGGTGTTTCCATGAAAGTTACTCATTCAAACCAAGTGGAGAGTCAGCTGGCTCTTCAATTGTTGGATTATTTGCGGGCAAATTTGAAATCTTCCTCGCACCGAGTGTTCGAAACTGAAGGATCGATTTTGATTACAACAGGTTTGCGAAGTCGACCCACGCCGGAACAGTTGAACGCACTTTTAGAAGAAGTCGTGCAAACTCTCCAGCCGAAAGCGGCAGCATTGCGACTATTAACCACTAAATCAGTTACCTTTAACAACTAATACATTATCAGGATTTCTTATGAAAAATTTTATGATTCCAATAGCAGTCTTTTTTAATTCTGCTCTAGCTTTCAGTGCAAATACCTACTTTTGTGTCGGCGATCAACCCAAGGGCGCTATCGTTTTGAAGTTAGATACTCAAGGTCCGTCAATAGGGCGAATCTCGACCCCCTTCACACGGGACTTTGCTGAATTGGCGTCGCCCACTGCCAATAAAAGAAATTTCACCCATCTTTTTGTAGACTATGTAGAGCGCAACGAAAATATTGGACGGGCTTCCTGCGAAGATTGCTATACGTTCAATGCTTCGGTCTATCCTTTGGTTAAAAACAAAGCGGTCTTGGATCTGACAAAATCACGCTTAGTTCGCAGCAACAATGCCATGACAAGGAAATCAGAAATTACGCTTCAATTTTACATCGGTGACGATCAATTTATGACTATGAGTTGTACAAAACTGAATGGAGTTTCTTTATGAAAATAATATTTTTTATTATTCTGAGCTTTGTAAGCACAGTAGTTTGCGCCAATGAGGTTGTTACCATCAATGGGCAACGCGTGGCCCTTTTGAAATTAGAGACGATTCGTTCCATTGATTTGATGTTCAAAAATCAGAAGTCCGAAGCAGTGATCGCAGAAGGTATACACGCGATCTTAAAAAAGGAAATGATGTACATTTCTGGCCAAGAATCCTTTTGTGACACAGCAATGAAGATTTATGGATCGAGAAATTCCACCGCTGCAAATGTTAAACAAAAATGCATTGCTTTGCTAAGTTCAAAATATTTGCCCAAGGAGCTAGCGCAAGATCCGCCTGAATATAAAAGTTTAAAAGAATTCCAAATGGAACTCTCTCAATATGTGGCCCTGCTAATTCTGATGGAATAATTTTTCGGAAATTTTTGAGTCATGATTACTAACCGCGTTCCATTAATTCTGACCGACAAGGAAAGATTTATTTGGAACGTGTTTTTATT
>JANPPO010000515.1:0-2689 GCA_031428555.1 Bdellovibrionales bacterium
GCCCGTTATTTATATGGTCGGATGTGAACTAGGCGGGGGGTTCTTAAGAACTCACGCAGAAAAAGATGCGACTGAAAGTTTAAACAGTCCCGGCGCACTTTACAAAAGACTTTGCATGTCTGATCTACTGATCAAACCAGAGCAATGTCCTATGGAAAATGTTTACGGTTGGTCAGCAAAACTAGGACTTTTGGCGATAGGTAAGGAAGCGCAAGAAATGGAAGTTAAGTATCAAGGCTTTCTGAATGCTCCCTGCTCGAAAGCCGTGCCTTAAGTCCGGGGCTCCACTTTGCGTTTATCGGAAATATTCAATAAACTTAAATAATGAATAAATATATGGTGGGCGCAGTCTCCTTCGTCAGTGCAGTTGTTATTGGTTTCGCATTCTTCGCGAGCACTTTTGAATATCAGCAGAAAAGATCAACGGCTTCAGTCAAAGGTGACTATGACCTCAGCTGCCTAAGCGGCGAAGAGCTTAACAAAGCGATCGTAAATCGCATTGTCTTAGGATTAAAAGGCGTCAGAAAAGATGGCTACATGGGGATCAACATCGGCCATTACACTTATTCTGAATCTAAAATTGAAAACAAAGAAGCGTGCGCAAATTATAAAGATCGAAAAATTAGCAGCACATTTTCAGCTAACCCAAAAAAGATGGCATGCGAAACATATCCAAAAATTGTTTTAAGCTTCGTCGCTGACGGTGAAGCTGACAGTGGAAACAAAAGACAAATGGATGTTATTACTCCCTGTGCGGTGTCTGCAGATTTAAGCCGCACTGAAACAGCGTGGATTCCTTGGAAGCAGTTAGCGCTAGAAACACCGTTTGAAGGTTTATCAGAATATAATGTTCCTTCGAAGGTTTCTGTGAAGACCCAGAACATTACGGATAAATGGCCTGAAAAATGGGTTCTTGAGAAAATTCAGATGGAAGGCGAATCCGGGACGATCTCTGTTGATGCTTCGCAGATTCGTGAAGTCGCGGGTCGACCGATTATTTTTGAGTTTAATTGATTCGGGGATGGGTTTTTAGGCAGTGAGTGGTGGCGCCGAGTGTGGGCTCTTTCCCGGCCGGGAAACCAAAAGTCGAATACAAATCAGCAGAAGTTCCCATCTTATATCTTTGGTTCTGACCGCCACGATGGCGGGCAGATAGCGTTCTCATGGATGGATGAATCTCGCGATAGCAATCACAGCTTAAGAACGAAAAACAACGCGCCATTACGCAAAATGTACCTGTCACATCTACTTCGCGGCAGCGGCTCTCGCGAATTCTACGAAAGTTCTAAGCATGGCGCCGCTCGCGCCCTTTTTTGAACAATAGTTCAAGCGACTTCCCACAGCCCAACCTGTGCCCGCGATATCAAAGTGAGCCCATGGAATTCCTTCGCCCACAAATTGCTCTAAGAATGCGGCAGCTGTTGAAGAGCCCGCGCCTTTTCCAGAAGAGATGTTAGATAGATCAGCATAAGTGCCCTTCATGTCTGCCAAATGGAAATCAGTTAGAGGCATTCTCCAAACCCATTCACCCGAAGCATCAGCCGCTTTTTCAACTTGTTTGCTGAGGTCAGCATTTCTTGTGAAAAATCCTGTGTGGGTATTTCCTAAAGCAACAACCATAGCGCCCGTTAACGTCGCAGCATCAAGAATCATCTTAGGTTTTAATTCTGAAGCATAAGATAGAGCGTCGGCTAAAATTAAGCGGCCTTCAGCATCTGTGTTATTCACTTCAAAAGTTTTTCCGTTTCGAGCTGTGTGCACGTCACCAGGTTTAGTCGCAGAAGGGCCGGCTAAATTTTCAGTTGAAGGAACAAGGCCTACAACATTGATTTTCAATTTTAATTTAGCGATAGCTAGAATTGTTCCGATCACATTTGCACCACCGCACATGTCGTATTTCATTTCTTCCATACCAGCGCTTGGCTTAATGCTGATACCACCGCAATCGAAAGTGAGACCTTTTCCAACGTAAACTAGGGGCTTATCAGTCGCTTTGGCACCTTTGTATTCCATGATGATGAATCGAGGCTCTTCTGTTGAGCCCATCGATACCCCAAGAAGTCCGCCCATTTTTTCTTTTTTAATGCGCGCTTTGTCCCACACTTGAACTTTAACGCCTGTGCCTTTAGCTGCCTCAACTGCATGGTCAGCCAAAACTTCTGGAGTCATCAAATTTCCCGGAGTGTCGCCCAATTTTCGAGAGAAATTCACACAAGAAGAAATGATGACGCCTTCTTCAAAAGCGCGTTTCACATTTTTGTCAGCAGCGT
Organism: Bdellovibrionales bacterium; assembly: GCA_031428555.1. Taxonomy (GTDB): domain Bacteria; phylum Bdellovibrionota; class Bdellovibrionia; order Bdellovibrionales; family Bdellovibrionaceae. The sequence goes on from JANPPO010000515.1 coordinate 2,271, forward strand.
GTTGAGAACAGATATGGAATGTGATTTCTTTTTTAGTATCTGATTTTTTAGATTTTAGATCGTCGTAGGAATAAGATGCTAAGTGTAAACCTTCTGCAACAGCCTTCATGTAGTGAGTCGAATCTTTAACAGAAGTTGTAAGTCCATCAAAGTGAAACGCTGCTTCTGTACTCTTTAATGATTTTACAGCATCATGTGCACTTGCAGCGACTTGACGAACCTTTTCATGATCCATTTCAGAAGAAGCACCAAGGCCTACGACAACAATATGTCGGTAACCTTGAAAATTCATTTCGCGATAAATTGAAACTTCACAATGTTTGCCAGTTATGTGTTTATCATTCACTGCATCGACTAGACTTTTATGGAGGTCTTTGTGGGTGATCTCTGCTAACTTCTCTTTTTGAGATGAAGCTTTT
>JANPPO010000516.1:0-1590 GCA_031428555.1 Bdellovibrionales bacterium
TATAAGCTTTTCGAGATTTAAATTTCCATTCAGCTCCAGCTGCCTCGTACTCTAAAAACTCAATTTCTGACTTTTGATTTTGATAAAGCGCCACTTCAGACATCAAGTAGACGGACAACTCGTCAGGACTTACTGTCATCGCTTCAAAAGCAGAATTGTTCTGAAGACCCTTTGTCTGCATTCCGGTCTTTTCAGGAAAAAATTGTTCAGGAATTAAAAGTTCGTTCTTCCATTTATCAGTTTCGGTCCAAAATTTTAAGAATGGAAAAACTCTGGGCTTTTTATTAAAATCACCTTCAGAAGAAATTAAAAACTTTCCGTCTTTAAATCGGTAGATTGCTTCATAATCAACGACTGGCGTTCCTTTTGGTTCTTTGATCGAAATCTCAGATTCAATTTTCACAGAATTATTTTTGAGCGAATGTTTATACATTCGGGGCGAGCCAAATTGACCACGGTCGTCTGTCACAGCCCAAAGAAACCCATCCGAAAATGAAAGACCCGAAATCCCCCCATATCGATGAGAATTATATCTTTCAGTTCCTTCGAACTTCTGAGTTTTGATAATTTCTAAACTTTGGGCCCATACAACTTGAGACGACAGAAAAAAAAGAAAGCTAAAAATCTTTAGCTTTTCCATCTTAATTCAGCTTCTTTAACTGGATTCAGAAAAGTTCTTTTTTCAGCTAAATGATTTTGCCACTCAGTTTTTAAAGCGTAGTACCACTTTGCTTGCGTATCGGCGTCTTTAATCAGCATAAGAGAAGGATCGTACTTCAATCCATCTTGTTGCTTACTGACTGCTTCCATATCCTGATAAAGAAACTTGTGAGCAAAAACTTTTACAAGTGGCTTCACAACGCTAAGCCAAGGCATTTCCCAGTAGAGAAGCGTAATCACCCGCGTCTGATTTTCACTTAAGGGCGATAGAACTGTTACATTGTAAACATGCCGTTCACCAATTTGAATGTGCTCAACTCGGACGCCTGGAAGTGAAAATGTGATCTCAGTTGTTGGCTGCCCGCCTAAAATTTTATAAGCCTTTGAATTTTTTGAGGGCTGATGCTTCACCATCTGAAAACCAAATGGAACCGGTGCAAACTTTTTGCGCTTTTCGTAAGCAGACTTTGAAGATCTCCAGAACCAAGACTTGTGAACATAGGGTCCATGCGCTGGGTCCATCAAGCCAATCACCGCATGATCAATGTGACAAGGAAACAATGCTTCTTCAACAATCCCAGGCTTTGCATCCAGAGGTAAAGTTGGCAAAGTCGGTGGCTGCGGCGCCAACGCTGGGTCTTGTGGCTGAGCTTTATCGCTTAAGAAAACCCAAATCAGTCCCTGCTTTTCGATGACCGGATAATTTTTTACTTTAATCTTACTACAGTCTAAATCCTGCCCTTCGCAAAGTGATGGAATTTCTGTACACACACCTTGCGAGTTAAATTTCCAACCGTGATAAGGGCACTCGACTTGATCGTTAACAACTTGGCCATAAGAAAGTGGAATTCCGCGATGAGGGCAAATATCTTTAATCGCATAAACTTCGCCGTTTGCTTTTCGAGTTAAAACGATCGGCTCACCTGCTAG
>JANPPO010000517.1:0-2901 GCA_031428555.1 Bdellovibrionales bacterium
CGCTCCCGATACGACTCATTATGTAGGCGTTTTATTCGATCGCTTAGGCGAGGGTTTCTACATGGCCCCTGTCTTCCAGTATTTCGGCGAAGAAAATTCAATGAAAGATTGGTCACTCGCAGAAGCTCGTAAAGAAATGAGTCCCGATTGGAAAGACTACGGACCCATGAAAATTCATCCAACGTCGGCTACTCAAGTCGTGCTCGATGTTCAAGGCTACGCAGTTTATGTATACTGGGCTCGGCAAAACCCGGAATCTAAAGCAGTTTATTTGCTCATGATCGCAAGGGGATTCACGACTGCGTTCTGCGAAGCTTATCCAAATGTAAATGGACTCGAGTCAGTTAGAATCCTAGCGAAATAGGCTGCGCCAAGTCTTCGAGCCTCGTAAAATGAATAATAAAATTCCAAAATTGTAGTGTTTAAGTAAAGGCCAATCGGTTATGCCTTTGCCAAGTCAGAAAAAAACCAGTCTCTTAGGGGAATATTATGAAAACTATGATTATGCTTATTTCACTTAACTTCGCTAGCACAACTTGGGCTCTCGATACAGCTCGCTGTCCGTCTCGAATTCCATTCCAAGCCCAAGTGACCAAAGTACACAAAAGCTCAATCTACAGCAAAACACCCGGCTGGAAAGAGGCTCAAAAGACTTTAAGCTCGATCGACAGTTTTGAAACAGAATTTAAACTAGTTTCGAAGACTGCTGAAGCTTGCAAATACCAAGATAATGATTTGGGTCAGGCCCTATTATCAACTGCGCAATTTCAAGACCCTGAAGAAACAAGTCCATCTAAAGTGACTCAATTGATAGTAAGTTTCAAAGATGGAAACTCTACTTTCGTAAGCTTCATCCCAGTATCAAATGTCAGCCAAAATGGTGTGTCACTTTACTCGAGTCCATTTGCTGTCAAAATCAAAGCAAGATTGTATTTTGCTGAGGTAAAGCGCGTGGCTAACATTGACATGGGCATGTTCGCTGTCAGCCTGAAGTAAATTCTTTAAACGGGTGCACTTGGAAGTTAAATTTACTTCCGAACCTCGTGGGGCCGGTACTGATGGGCCCCTTTTCGGTTGGGTCTTGCTTCCCACTGATTCGCGCAATTTTTAGAGCAAGTGTCTTTCTTTACTTGAATCTCTTCGCACTTCTCGCAAATGTGAAATTCAATGTCGCATCGGACGCAGTCTTTTGCTGTTTTCGCAGGTTGCCCACAGTGCGGACAAAATTTATATACCGAAGATGGTTTCAAAGACTGATCAACAGCGACGCGATTATCGAAAACAAAACACTCGCCTTCAAATTCTTCATTTGGTTTTTCTTCTAAGTATTTTAAAATTCCACCATCAAGTTGATAGACGTTTTCGTAGCCTTTTTCTTGAAGTTCTAGAATTCCTTTTTCACATCGAATGCCGCCGGTACAGAAGATCATGATCTTTTTTGATTTATCAATATTTTGCGTTTCAAAATACTTCGGAAAGTCGGTGAACTTTTCAATGTTTGGATTTAATGCACCTTTAAAAGTCCCGATATCATATTCATACCAATTTCGGGTATCGATCATGACGATCTGCTCACGCTCTTCTTTCATGACCCGGTCCCATTGTTCTGGAGTGAGGTGATGATTTTTCCCAACCTTTGTTGACTCTAAAATCAGATCATTGCGGCCCGTTGTGACGATTTCAGGTTTCACTTTCGCAGAGAATCTTAAAAAAGGAGCCTTATCACTAACAGAGTCTTTGTTATTCAATGTTGCTAAGCCAAATCGAGATTTAAAAAGGTTCTTCCAGGCTTCTAGATTTTCCAATGTTTCGGCACTGGAAGTCGTATTGAAGCCCTCAGTCCCAAGAATGATTAAGCCTTTAATATTCAAGACTTGCGCCTGCTTTTTGAGCTCTAATTTGAATTCTTCAGGGTTTGGAATCGAAACAAAATGATAGAAAGTTGAAATGAAAAATTGAAGCTTTGGCGCTTTATCTGATAAAGGTGTAGGGGAACTCATTTTAAATCTCCGAATCTAGGGTGCAAGCCCAGTGGAATTATTAGGTCTAAAGCGAGTTATAGGTGAGTTGGGTATTTCACGTCAATATCCGTGGCACTTTGTTTCAAAACTAGAGGAACAGTTATGCAAGTATTACCAGTTGTCGCGAAAGAAATCGAACGCCGAAGAACTTTCGCCATTATCTCTCACCCGGATGCGGGTAAGACAACTTTGACCGAAAAATTACTTTACCACGGTGGAGTTATCCACGAAACGGGTGAAGTGAAAGGTAAAAAAGGAACGAAGGCAGTTACTTCCGACTGGATGGAACTCGAACGCCAAAAAGGGATCTCGATCACATCAAGTGTGATGACTTTCGAATACGATTCTTTAAGAGTGAACTTACTCGATACCCCGGGACATAAAGACTTCTCCGAAGATACTTACCGAGTTTTGATGGCGGTGGATTCTGCATGCATGTTAATCGACGTCGCAAAGGGCGTGGAAGAACGAACAAAAAAACTTTACGAAGTTTGTAGTTATAGAAAAATTCCCATATTTACTTTTATCAATAAGTTAGACCGTGAAGGAAAAGATCCACTTGCGCTGATTGATGAAATTGAAAAAACACTTGGAATGCAATGTTATCCTGTGACTTGGCCGCTGGGAATTGGACAAAGATTCAGAGGCATATTTAACCGGATCACAAAAGAATTGATGATTTACGATCAACGTCGCGAGGAAGTTGAAAGTTACGAGATCATTCCAACTGTCGGTCAAGATCTCAATGCACTCTTAAGAAAATACTTATATGCTGAAACCGCAGAGCAAGTGATTCAAGAATTAGAACTGGTTGAAGGTGCTTTGCCACCATTTGATGAACAAGCTTTCTTAAATGGTGAAATCTCGCCAGTGACTTTTG
>JANPPO010000518.1:0-2382 GCA_031428555.1 Bdellovibrionales bacterium
GCTCGCTCAAGTAAAAATACAATGGCTTCGGCAATTTCGTCATCGGTGACGGTAACGACTTCATCGACGTATTTTGAAATGAAGCTATCGAGCATGATTTTTGAAGGTCGTTTGATTGCGATACCATCAGCGATTGTAGAAATTCTTCGCGGCGGCGGCGACGGAGCTTTATGATGATAGAGTTCATACATTCCCGGAGCTTGTGTGCTTTGAACACCAATGATTTTAATTTTCGGATTGAGGGCTTTTGCAGCGATCGCAATACCACTGATTAGCCCCCCGCCCCCAATGGGAATAACGATAGTATCAAGGTTTGGAATCTGTTCGAAAAGTTCCAATCCAATCGTTCCCTGGCCCGCAACAATTTTTTCATCTTCGTATGGCGGAATGAAAATCAGACCTTTTTCTTTTGCTAATTCCTGGGCTTTATCAAAAGCTTCATCGTAAATTTCACCGCATTGAATGACTTCAGCACCATAGCCACGAGTCGCCGCAACTTTCGCTAAGGGCGCCGTGATTGGCATTACAACAGTTGATTTCACACCAGCTAAAGTTGCTGAAAGCGCCACACCTTGAGCGTGATTTCCAGCTGAACTGCAGATGACACCCTGTTTTTTTTCCGATTCAGTTAATTGAATAATTTTATTGTAAGCTCCGCGAATTTTGAAGCTTCCGGTTTTCTGTGTATTTTCAAATTTAAAAAATATTTCAGAGCCAATTAATTTCGTAGCACTATTACTAAGATCAACTGCCGTCGGTAAAATAACGGGAGCTAATCTTTTTTGCGCTTCTTGAATATCTTTTAGAGTAACGCTTAGTAATTTGCCTTCTTTTTTTTCGCCAATGCTCACGCAAAATGCCCCTCGGTGAGATGAGATTAATCATCAAAGTTTTCCCAGTAGGCGGTTAGGCCTAACACAGGTGGATACTCTCGCCAAGGTAGAGCCGAGCTTTTGTATTCACTCAAAGACTCAGCCTCGGTTTTGAGACCCATCACTTTACTTTCATCGAAGTAATAAAATGGCGCAAGCGCCTTTCGACAATGAGAACAAGACTGGATAAGTCCCTGCTCGCATTCATTTACATGATTGCAACTATGACATCGTCTCAAATGGAGACGACGGCCGATTTTGGGAGAAGGCATTTAAGTACATCCTAAATTTACGACCCTAACTTGAGAGATTGGGTTTTTTCTCCCCACACAACGTTCCGCTACAGACAACTGTGACGATCCAGCCCGAACATCACCTTAAGTCTTAGGTCTAGTTTATAATTACCAATCTTCCTTTGCAAAAAATGGGACGCCTCATTCCCGTCTTGATTCGCCATAAGTTAAAATAACTGACCAATGACTTTACGCGTTATGACGTCTTTTTACCACTGCCAAAAACAACATATTTTTTTAAGACAATGCCGTGAAAAGTCCGATGAAGAGCCAGTGGTGGGTGTAGGACTTTTTCTCTCTTTTTTTCTGATATTTTGGAGCGTCGGCGGCGGGCTTATTTCTGCGCCCGCTTTTGCTAATCAAACATCTGAAAATAAAGAAAAAGTACGAACCCAATGCACGATCACTTCTGTTAAAACTCCACCGATCTTTGTTGTTCCAACCGGATACGATACAAAATCTGAGCAGGATGCTGTCGAAAGACGTCGAGAAGATAAGTATGCGAATTATTATAAAGGCAACACCGCTGTCGCAAATAATTTGGGATCAGGAAAACCTTTTTACGTTCCGAAAAGATCAATCGTTCAGGTTTCAGATTCATATCGAAACATGATTGAAAAAACCGGCGAGTTTTCCAGATCAAGAAATGATGAATGGCTTCCAGTCAAAGTCTTATCGACTCCACCTGAAAATGGAAAGTTACAAGAGGCTTATGTCGCAAATACCAAAAGCATAGGAAAACCACTTTTTTCGAGGTCAGGCGTTGAAGCCAAAGTCGGAGACGTTGGCTTCATGAAAATTTCTGATTTAGAGAAAGTCGATAAGCAAAAAGACTTTGTGTTCGTCGTGAAACAAGATTCTGAACTTTTCACGAAGCTAAATAATTACATCAACAAAAATGATTACAAAGCACTACTGCCACTAGCTTTAAGATTAAAAAAAGTTAGTGACGGTTATGAAGTGAACCAATGCTGTGTTGAAGGAACTAATCGCTGCACGAATTATCCAATTTTCGAAGTCATCGGTGTAAAAGATGAAGATGGAAAAGATATAGATCTACCGCTTGATACGGACTGCTTTATTTGCCAACGAAATATTTTTAAATCTCTTGTGCCGATTGAAGATGCATTTTTAAATCCGATTCGGAGTATTTTATCTCACCCGACTTTAGGCCTTCCTGAAGGCGCAAATGAAATCAAAAAAGCAGCGTCGATCAG
>JANPPO010000519.1:0-2019 GCA_031428555.1 Bdellovibrionales bacterium
TTCTTCAATTTGGATTTTCAGTGCGACTTTGATTTTGTTTGTTTCAGGATCGAATTCGAAACCATCGACATTGCCAATTGGAAGACCGGCTAAAGAAACAACTGCACCGGGATTTAAGCCTTGAACTTGGTCGAATTTGACATAGAGGCGTGCGCTTTTTTGAAAAAGAGTTTTGTCTCCGCCTAACATAAGAATGGTGACGAGAATGACACTGATCCCGATTACGATAAAAATACCTGTCATCAAAAGTTGCTTACGTGTTTCCATTAGGCGAGCTCTCCTTCGATAAACTTCATCAGGGATTCATTAGGCTTTGAATACATATCTTTACAGACGACTGAAGCTTCGACTTTTCCGTTCAGCAAATAAACGAGCTTATCGCAAACGGCTAGGGCAGTGGGCATATCATGAGTTACTAAGATAGAAGTCGCGCCCTGTTTTTTTAATTTTAGAATATGTTCTTGAATCCTTTTTGTGTTAAATGGATCAAGACCAGCTGTTGGCTCGTCGTAGAGAATGACTTCTGGATTCATCATGAGTGCGCGTGCAAGGCCCACACGCTTTTGCATTCCACCCGATAACTGAGAAGGAAGGACGTTTTCATTTCCCTGTAGACCTAACTCATCGAGAGTCATCATGATTCTTTTTCTAACGGCCGGCTCATCTAAATTAAAATGTTCTAGAAGAGGGTAAGCAAGATTTTCGAATACTGTTTTGGAATCAAATAAAGCTCCGCCTTGAAATACATAGGCTACTTTTTGTCTGATAGAAAAAAGCTGATTTTCTGTATACTGAGTAATTTCTTTTCCATCTATTGTGATTGAACCCGAATCTGGCTTTTCAAGACCGATAAGGCTTCTTAAAATAACAGACTTGCCAACACCGGATCCACCGATGAGCCCAACACATTCGCCTTTTCTGACGTAAAAGCTGACATCTCTATGAACTGCTTTTTTGCCGAAGAATTTTTTGAAATTTTTAACTTCAATCATATCAAACCAACTTTTCAAAAAGCCAAAAGAGTTTTGATAAGAAGAAATCACCAACTAGAATGAGGATTGATGCCATCACCACAGCGCGAGTTGTGGCTTGGCCCACTTCTTTGGTTCCAGATTTTACATTAAGACCGTAGTAACAAGCGGGAATTGAAATGAATAAGGCAAAAAAGATTGTTTTAAACATTCCAGAAAAGTAATCAAAAGAACTGACTGTAGTGATGACTTTTTGGTAGTAAAAGTGAGCATCAAGATTAAGTTCACTTGCTCCAACAAATAATCCACCTGCATTACCAATTAAATTTGCAACTGCTACAAGCAAGGGAAGTGCGATCAAACAGGCTAGAACTCTAGGAATAACAATAATTTTGATCGGCGAAGTCCCAAGTGCGCGAATCGCATCAATTTGTTGAGTCACGGTCATCGAACCAATTTCACTGGCAATACCAGCGCCAACACGAGCTGCGATCATAAGAGCCGTGAAAACTGGACCCATTTCGCGAAGAATAGTAACTGCAACTAATTTCGGAACGTAAAGTTTCCCACCGAATTTTTCTAGGCCTAGTCCAAACTGTAAAGACATGACCATTCCCGTGCTGACAGCCGTGATGATGATGAGTGGAAGAGACTTCCAACCAATGATATAAATTTGTTCAGAAAGAAGCTTCCAATAGAATTTACCCTTGAATGTTTCAACAAATATTTTTTCAATCAATTTCCAGACGCCGCCGATGAAAACAAGCGTATCTTCTGCAGTCTTCAAAAGGCCGTAACTGTAATCCTGGAATTGTTTGATGAAAGCACTCATGGGATTTTAAATCCCTTCTTGAAGTCTTCAAATTCTTTTAGTTCATCTTCAAAGTTTTGCTCTAAGCCGCCGTATGTAAGGGAAAATGTGCAATCTCGATTTTTAAATGCGGCAACTGCCATTTTAACTTTGTGCGAGTCAACTTTTCCACTTACCAGGACTTCGGATGCAGGCTTTGAATCGATCAAACTATTTGATGTTTTCAGAATTTTTGCA
>JANPPO010000520.1:0-13549 GCA_031428555.1 Bdellovibrionales bacterium
AAATTAAATTGGTTCAGCAGCTTCTGGAATTTTTTGTTCCACGCGCGCAACTAAAAAAATGGCGACTTCGAATAAGAAAATCATGGGAATTAACATCATGAACATACTTAAGGCGTCTGGAGTTGGCGTTAAGAACGCTGATAACACAGATAAAATCAAATAGGCGACTCTACGCTGTTTTCTTAAGAAGGCTGCGGTTACGATGCCTGTAATCCCCAACATCACTAAGATCAGCGGCAACTCAAACGAGACTCCGAACATCAAACTCATCTGAACGACGAATTCCATGTATTCACTGATCGTGATCATCGGCTTATCGATCGTACTACCGAAATTAAAAAGAAATTCGAAAGCTGTTGGCAAAACTAGAAAATAGCTGAAAGAAACGCCTGTCAGAAATAAGAATGTGCCGAAGAAAATAAAGTTCGCAGCGTATTTCTTTTCTTTTTGATAAAGCCCAGGCGCAACGAAAGACCAAACTTGATAAAGCCAGAAGGGGGCAGCGCCAATAATTCCTGCGAAGACAGCAATTTTTAAATGCGCCATGAATTTATCCATTGGATGAGTAAAAACCAATCCGCCATTGGGTAAATACTTAGTTGCGGGCTGACGAAGCCAATCAAAAATCGTTTCCGAAAAGTAATAGGCGACACAGGCGAAAATCAAAATCGAAATCACGCTCTTGATTAAGCAAGTGCGTAAGTCCTTCAAATGTTGGGTCAGTGATTCATGTTTTTCCACTGTCATCATTTCCGGTTGGCAATGTTGGGAGTGGAGCTTCCGTCACCTGTTCTTGATGTCCGGTTTTTAGAACGACCGCGGGATCTTCTTTTGGCATTAATTCTTCGGGAGTTTGAGTCCCCGCATTCGGCGAAGTATTTCTAGGATGTTCGCGTTTAATTTCTTCTAATAAGTTTGAAGGATTAATTCCTGAAGTTCTAAATTCTTCTTTGATTCCGTCAGTTGTTCTTTTGAGATCATTGATGAATCGCCCCATCTTGCGGGCCAAATCAGGTAATTGTTCAGGGCCCAACAGAATGAGCGCTAAAACACCTATAATCAGAATTTCAGAGAAACCAAGACCAAACATGGTTTAAAATTATCATGCGGCCTAGTATTGGGATACCTTTTTTTGATCGTTACGAGAAATAGGGACTATCCCTAAGTTAGAGAGTTTCTCTCTCGCAAGTTCTGAACCCGTTTTGATATAACGGTCATAAATCCTCAAAACATTGTTCGAAGATTGCAGCTGAGACTTCTCGCTAATGTAGTTAAGTGCATCAACAAACGCTAAGAATTTTTTAGAATAAAGAGTGTATACCTGGCAGAGCGTATCTTCTTTAGTCGACTGGGCTAAGATACGGTATGCAGTTCCTCCCATTTCAGCGCAATAGTCCACATCAATCACTTTGCGTTGAAACGAATCACTAAAAAAGCCACAAACGTACAAAGTACGATCGCCCAATTTTTTGAGCATATCGACTTTGGTCGAATGATCTGATTGCGCGGCAATTAGCAAAGTTTCAGCAAGAGTCGTTGGTTTTTTATTTCCATGATGATCGATTTCTTCGGTTTCATGCAAGTGAGCAGCGATCACATAATGTTCAAGAATATTGACGAGGTAATCTTCAGCCATGGGAAAAGCTTCGATCTTGCGCTTAGTGAAAGCGTCCCTAACTGCTTCTTTAAAAAAGTCCTTAGGACTAACAAAAATTGGTGTTCCCATGCTTCATTTTATCAGTATTTCGGAATAGTTAGCGTCTCGCTTAAGCGAACTTGACTCAAGTCGAGACACTTCAATAACTTTTCTTTATAGCTGTCTTGCGCTGAGACTATTACAGCAACTTTTAAATCGCCTTACAGTCCAACAATACTGAGAATTTCCGGGCCACTAAACAATCGGTGCGACAATTCCTTAACCTGCTCTTTAGTGATTTTTTTGTATTTTTCAATCACTTCAAAAGTCAGATTGGCAGGTAGTCCGTAAGCAACGTCTAAAAGTATCGACTGACTGACTGATGATTTTCGCTGAAGACTGATTGCCTGCTGGCCAATCAAAGAATTTTTAGCTCTTTGAAGTTCCTCTTCGCCTACGAATTGGGTCATCATTTTTTTCAATTCCGCACGCATCATTTCGATCGCTTTTTCTTTTTTATCAGGCGAGCAACCAATGTAAGTTCCAAAATATCCTGACTCAATTCCTTCCATCCTGATCGGAGAAACCGAATACGCCAAAGAATTCTTATCACGCAACTCAAGGAAAAGTCTTCCGCCTTGGCCCGATAAAATAGACTGAATCACGTCTAACGTATATCGATCTTCCGATTGAATATTAAGACCCCGATAACCAAGCACAATATGCGTCTGCTCTTTTTCTAATTTAATTTGTGCCGTCTTTGGTCGCTCTAAAGCCGACATATCAAGATGTGTTTTAAATGAGGCCCCAGCACTTAAGCTTTTCTCTAATGCCTTCACTTCTTTTTCTAAAAGAGCCTCGTCAAAATCACCAACAGCCACAAGAACTAAATTCTTGAGCTGCAACAAGCTCTTTTGGTAGAAAACCATCTTGTCGCGATTAACTGCAGACAAAGTTCTTTCGGTTCCCAAAGTATCGCGGCTATAAGGATGGCCATCAAACATCAATTGATGAAACTGCTGAAAGCAAACTTGTGCCGGATTATCTTGCTTATGTTTTAATTGCTGTAGCTGAACATGTTTTTCACGCTCTAAGATTTTTTGATCCCAAGTAGGGGACTTCAAAAGATCAAAATAAATTGGAAACAAATCTTTTTGCGAAGGCGATAAACCGTCAAGCGTTAAACCCAAAGTATTTCTTCCGCCAAATGCCGAAAGCCCCGCAGAATTTGATTCTACAATTTGATTAATCTGATCTTCAGTAAAATTCTCAGATCCCGTCGTCCACAAACGAGTCATCAGCTCCACGGCACCTGCGTCTTCGGCCTTCTCTGCACGCAAGCCGCCCAAAGCTGCAAGTCTCAAAGAAAATGTCGGCGTCTCCGTTTGTTTGCGAGTCACCAAGGTTAAGCCTGAAGGCCTAACTGTCACATGAGTCTTCGCCGTTTCCGAACTGTTCAACTTAATTTTCACAGGCTTTGCGGAAAACTTTAATCTCTTCAACGGAACTTTTTTAGCTTTCGCATAGTCTTTTTTGTAATCCTTAAGCAAAAGATCTAAGTCTTTTTTCAAAGTCAAAGGAATATCTTCAGATAAATAAACCGCAGATAATGAATCGGGGCTTAAATATTTTCTGGCTACTTTTGAAATATCATGGGGCTTTAAGCTATATACAGATTTCAAATATTTTTTAAAATACTCTGGGTCCTGTCGATAAAACTGATCGGAACCAATTTTTCGAGACAAGCCATCAACAGTTTCCATTGCATAAATATCTTCGCTCGAAAGAATGGATAAAGCTTTCTTCATTTCTTCCTGAGTCGGCGGCACTTTCATAATGTCGAGTGCAACATTTAAAGATTCTTTCATCGCAGTTGGTAAGTGCTTCGGTTCGCCAGTCATCACGAAAGCGAAAACGCCTTCATCTTTCGGCGTATAAGCCATCGAACCCACACTTTGCGCGAGTAAATTATCTAACCGCAATTTTTTAGCCAATCGAGAACTGTCTCCCGTTCCCACAATCATCGACAAAACATCCAAAGCCGGAACGTCAGCTCCCTGAATGTTCGGCGCTCTCCAAGCCAAGTAAGCTTGAGTTTTTTTAAATTTCGTTTTCACGATCTGCGATCTTGCAGATTTTTGAACCGGCTCTTTCAAGCGCTTTCGTGGATCAAGTTTGAAAGCTTTAAATTCACCAAAGAATTTTTCTACTTTTTTCTTCATTTCAACAGATTCAAAATCACCGGTTACAACCAGAAACATATTCGAAGGCACGTAGCGTGTATTGAAATAGTTTTTAATTTTTTTCGAAGTAAATTCGGTAATATTTTTATCAAAACCAATAATCGGAGTTTTATAAGTATGCTTCTTAAAAACAGTCGAGAATAATTCTTTCCACGCAACCGAGCCCAAAGAATCTTCGCCGCGTTTAATTTCTTCGATCACCACACCGCGCTCATTGTCGATTTCAGTCGGATCAAATTCTGGGAAACCCATCATTTCACTGATCACGTCTAATGCGATATCCACTTTCGGAGTTGGAATCGTCACGTAAAACACAGTTTGATCATAAGAAGTGTAAGCGTTTAATTCTCCGCCCGAGCCTTCGACAAGCGAAGCAATCTCGCCTGTCTTAAATTTTCGAGTTCCCTTAAAAAGTAAGTGTTCGATGAAGTGGCTAATTCCCTCTTCGCCTTTTTTCTCATCTGCACTTCCGGTCCTGACCCACATCTGTACTGAAACGACAGGGGACTTGCGACTTTCTACTAAAAGAACTTGCAACTGATTTTTAAGCTTGAACTTTTTGAGCTTCATGAACTACACCTCTTACTTGTTATGGATCAATTCGGAGTCTACTTCCACATTCCTTACTGTCTTCAGCGCTGTACTTACTGCGACTTCGCCACATACGAACAATCTCAGATTTTACCCGCAGAAAACTATACTCAGCTTGTCCTTCAAGAAATGCAGCAACGAAAATCTTTCTTCGCGCCAAAATTTTTGAACACAATCTACTTCGGTGGAGGAACTCCCTCACTCGTCGATCCTGAAAACATAGTACAAATGATCCAGGGCCTTGAAAAGCTCGGGTTTACTCGAGGTCCAGACACCGAAGTCACAATCGAAATCAATCCCGCCACCCTGAACAAAAAAAAGATGGAGTCCTACCTCCAAAGTGGTGTGAATCGATTTAGCGTCGGAGCCCAGACATTTGACAATGCACAGCTCAAAAAAGTACGCCGTGAACACACAGCACAACAAACAGAAGAAACTCTCCTGTTCCTTAAAAGCTACAACGTAAACTACTCATTTGACCTTCTCTTTGCCCTCCCTGGCCAAACGATGGATGATCTTAAACGCGATCTTGATTACGTTCTGCAGTTCGATCCGCCGCATGTCTCGCCGTATTGTTTAACCGTACCGAAGGAAAATCCACTTTCAGCCGGCAGACCCGACGACGACAAACAAGTCGAAATGTTTGAGGTCATCGCCGAAACGCTTAAATCTGCTGGCTACATACAATACGAAATTTCAAATTTCGCAAAACCGGGGAAAGAATCCAGACACAACACTTTGTATTGGATCGATCAAGAGTGGTGGGGGTTAGGTTTAAGTTCTCACTCTTATTCCAAGATCGACGATTTCGGAGTTAGGTTTTGGAATGTCAGATCCATTCAAGAATATGAAAAAGAAATCCGAGAGGGAAAAATCTTCAATTCACCTCTGGAATTGCCCGAAGCGCAGTTCGAAAAACTGGAACGCCATCAAGCGATGACGGACTTCTGCCACACTTCGCTTCGCATGCTTTCGGGCCTCGATATGAATGCGGTCGCGAAAAAATTCAACGCGACTCAGGCGTTAAAGATTCAAAACCGCTGCCTTTCGCTTCTGGAAAAAGGCTGGCTTGAAAAAACTGAAACAGGTTTTAAACTCACTCCTGAAGGTGTTGTGATCAGCAATCAAGTTTTCTTAGAGCTGACGTTTCTGAAGAAAGAACTCAGCTAAATCCAATTTAGTATTGCGACAAATGTCTCGAAATCGCGACATTATTTGTCGCGATACTATGAATCGCGACATTTTAATGGTATATTAAGGGCAGGTCGAGGCTTTATCGCGACATTATTTGTCGCAATACTCAAGGTGTATGAATGAAAAAACAAGAGTCTTTAGAGTCGAAGCTTTTAGCCGTCCTTGATGGTCAAATGGCTCTCAAGATTTCACACATTGCAAAAATGCTGGGTTTGGACACAGCCGATCCCGCCACTAGGCGTGCACTTCAGCGAGCACTAAAAGGTTTATCTGAACGTAAACTTGTTACTTCCTCTGGGAATGCGCGCGCGCGCGTCTATGAATTGGCTAGCAAGCGCCTACCTTCTTTGAAGACGAATGAAGAAAGCACGCTATTAAAAGACATCGCTCTCGACTCATCTTCTAGGAGCTTGCTTAATTACATTAATCAACCTGTCACTAAAAGAGTGCCGGTTGGTTATAATCAGATGTTTTTAAAAAACTATCGACCAAACAAAACGTTCTATTTAGACAAGTCACAGAGGGAACTGCTTCGAAAACTGGGTACGGTGATTGCTACGAATAAGCCTGCTGGGACCTATGCCCGTGAAATTTTTAATCGATTGTTAATAGACCTTTCTTGGAATTCTAGCCGGCTAGAAGGTAATACTTACTCATTACTCGAGACAAAAAGATTGATCGAATTTGGCGAAGCTGCAGATGGAAAAGAAGCTAGTGAAGCGCAAATGATTTTGAACCATAAAGCCGCGATCGAGTTTTTAATCGATTCAGCGAAAGACATTGGGTTTGATAAGCTTTCTATCTGTAATATCCACGCATTGCTTTCGGATAACTTGCTTGGAGATCCTTCCGCCTCTGGAAAGTTGCGCGAACGACCCGTTAGCATTTCAGGTAGCACTTATTTGCCATTAGATAATCCTTATTCTTTAAAGGAATATTTTTATCTTTTTTTAGATAAGATAAATCTAATTAAAGACCCCTTCGAGAAGTGCTTTTTTTCACTTGTTCACTTGTCATATATGCAGGCCTTTGAAGATGTAAACAAAAGAACAGCGAGGCTAGTTGCTAATATTTCTTTAATAAAAGCAAACCTAATACCATTGGCCTTTGTGGATGTTGATCAAGATATCTATTTAAAGGCACTTCTTGGAGTATACGAAAAAAACGATGTCTCGTTGTTTCGTGATCTTTTTTTATGGGCTTATAAGCGGTCAACACAAAGATATTCGGCTATTCAACAATCTTTGGGTGAACCAAACCTTATAAAATTAAAATATCGGACACAAATTCACGAAATTATCAAAAAAATCGTATTGTCAAAAGTGCCCCGAAAACTTTTAACACTTACAATTCTTAAATCTATCAAGGCATTCAAGTTGCCTCCGGGCGATGCTAAAAAGTTATTTGATTTAATTGAAGCGGAGTTTGATAGCTTACATGAAGGCAATATTGCTCGCTATCAAATAAAGCTAAGCGAATTTAAAGCTTGGAGTGCAAAGAAATAAACTTCCTTTTAGCTGATGAGATAGGCTCGTTATTTAGAGGGTATACCTAAAATTTTGTCACAACTCTGTCCACCAGAAGAAATAGCTTGAAGAATTGGCTCGGACTTTAGTTTTTTAATAATCCCGCTTAGAAACTTTTTACTTGCTGCGGTTTTCTTACCGTTTCTTCCAAGCAGCACGTCTTGGTTTTCTTGTACCAATTCGAAGTTTACTAGCTGAATAAGTCTCAACTCTTCGTTTGTTAGAGGGCGAAGTCCTGTTTTTCGTTCGTCAATTTCACTCATTTTTATGACGTGTGGTTCGCTGGGCATACGTTTGAAAACGTCGTTCAGATCGAGTGTCATTGATTTTCGAAATTTAGGGTTGGGCGAAAGTGGGTTTACTTTGATCGTGTAGAGCCAAGAATTTGTGGTGCGGACTGAAGTTGTGCTCCAGAGTGTATTGGCGTAATCGCCTACATACTCTAAAACTTGATCTATGTTTTTATTCTTCTTTTTCATTTCTTCCTGGATGATGATGTGGCGATTATCTCTGCCGTCAGCCTGGCCGATCGCTCTTTCTTCAAGTTCTGTATCAAAGTATTTGTTTGTGACATATTCCTGCTTAGGCAGAGGTTCGTGAATTCGCAGTCCTTCTTTGAAATCCACAATGGCGACTTTTCCTTTAGCGTCTTTGATATAAAAATGAAGTGGCAATAGTTTGTGTTCTATTTTTACTTTTTTGAAAATTTGGATGGCTTCATCGGTTTTTGCGGCTGTGTCTAACAAAAGCGAGATGACATCGAGCTCTGAAATGGCTGGTAAATTTCGATTATCGATTCCTAAATCGGGAGTGCCAAGTAAATAGACCTCAAGACCTTTTTCGTTAACACCATTGAATGCGAAGTCGGGGCCAAAAACACCCAGGGTTAAGCTTTTATATTTTGATGTCCAAGTGAAATCACTGTCGGGGAGAAGACTCTTTTCTTTTCTTCCAGCGGAAAACGTGAAGACGCCACCACCTTCGTACGGCCGAAGTTCATCGTATTTGGTGATGCTTGAAACGTCGCCGACCCATTCCATGCTGTAGCCAGTGGTCGTTTTCGTCGACTCCTTAACACAAAGAACGGAACAGGCATGGCTCATCGGCGCGAAGAACAAAAAAACAGAAATGCTAAAAAGCCAAAACGAAGTAGCCAGTGTCAGAAATTTAGACAGAATTTTAGCCTGATTTTGTTTAGGTCGTTCGCGATGAGCAATACTGAAGGCTTATTCATGGGATGTGCCACTTTTTTCATTCATACAAGCTTTTTCAAAAATGCCTTAGCCAAGAGTCAAATTTCCGCTTTTCAGGAATGAAAATCTACATTTTGCCCTGACTGATAATGGTACACTTGTTGCTGTTTACAATCCTGTAATTCAAAGTCTGACTTAAACAGGGGTACACACATGTTATATTTAGCTTTCGTTTTCTTTATTATCTCGATTGTTGCTGGCGTTTTTGGAATGAACGGCGTAGCCGGTTTAACAATGGATATCGCGCAGTTTTTAATCGGGATATTTGTTGTTCTAGCTGTGGTGTTCCTAGCATTAGGCGTGTGGGGCTATAAAAAAGCAAAGAACGCTTTAAAATAAAGGCGTTCTCCAAAATTCGTTTTTTCATTTGCTAAATTTTTCTTACTTTAGTCTAGATAATTTTTGGGCTTCTCCAATATGAGCTTACCTTTGATATACTGTTTCTACTTTTGGAGGCCCATGACTTTGCGAAATACTATGTCACTATTAGTTTTGTTTTCTCCTTTCTTTCTTTTTTCTCAAACAGTTAGCAAAATCCAAATTACTGGTGTGGAGGAAATGACCTTCCTGGGTGAATATGCGGAAGAATTAAAGAGCGAGGGTAAGTCGGGAAAAGGTTACCGCGTAAAGTATGATAATGACTTCACCGTAGTACAGGCCGAGGAGCTAGATATTTTATTGAAATTTAAGGGCCTGTCCGGCGTCAAGCAACTGATCGGCACTAACTTGAGTGCTCCGGTGAAAAACGTCGATAACATTTTGTCATATGAGATCCTAAACGCCAAGAAGAGGGGACAATATAAGCCCCCAACTTCAGATGAATTCATTAAGCAACTAGGTAACGAATTTGTTAATTCCGAAAATCACTGTCCAAAGCCGGAAAACTTCATTGATAAAGATACTTCAGCCAAATATGGAAGCGACTTATACCGTTCAGAAGAATTTCCTAAGAAACTCGAAGCAGAAATGAAAAAATTAGCAGGAGATGCGACTGTAACTTCCACTAAGTGCACCGAAAAAATTGCTAGTCGTGGACCTACACAGTGTTACGACATTAAGCTTAATAAGCGAGCCGTAACTAAGTTTATGATCGGTCCATATCAATATGCAGGTATCTCGTGTGATGATAAAGACCGAGTTAAACTGCCACCAAAATCGGGTGAAGAAGGACAGCGAGCAGGGGCTCGGCCTTAAGTTTATGCGCAATACTTCTGCAATTTTCTTAAGGGTTAAGTAAGGTCGTTCTTTTACATTCGCCACGGCTTAGCGAGCGCGCTAGGCTACTTCCATCTTTTCAGCTTGGCAAACTCGTCTTCAACAGAGTTCAAAACTAAATTATTTTTTTTATGCCTTGTTACTGCAGAGTAAAGCACTTGTGTTGATTTTAATGGCTTCAACTTTTCGGAAAAATAGATCAGTGATTTTGAAATCGCTGAGTCATTTAGCTTAGCTTCGATTAACTCAACAACCTTTCCATCAATCACGATGCAAAAATCAACTTCGCGCCCATCTTTGTCTCGGATGTAAAACAGTTCGCATCTGTAGCCTTCTGTATCCTCTAAAAAATGAAGCATTTTTAATAGATGAGTCGCAACTAAGTTTTCAAATCGTGCGCCTTCATCGCCGTCCACGTCGGCATTATCATAAAAATAAATTCGAAATGGTTTTTGTAAACTTCGCGCTATTTTAACGGTGTAAACGGGAACCTTAAAGACTAAGTACATCTTTTCTAAAATATCGATCCAATTTTTTACAGTATTCGGTGCTACTTGTAAATCTTGAGCCAAATTAGATACCACTATAGGCGAGCCAACTCTTGATTTCAGCAAATCAACAAGCAAACAAATGTTATTTATTTCTTTAACAACCTCTAGCTCACGAATGTCATCTTTAAGGATGCGATCAAATCGCTCTTTTCGCCAGCGGCGATTCTCGGTTTCGCTTCCAGACAGAAATGGCTCGGGGAACCCGCCAAATTTCATGAGACGCTTTAAAACATCTTTTCTGTTAACTGATTTGGGAACTTCATTGAGCGTAAATGGATGCAATCTGTAGTAATGATAGCGACCCAATAATGAATCGCCGCCTTTCTTATAAAGATCTAATCTGGCGCTTCCCGTTACTAAAATTCGATGATTTTCTTTTTCAGTATCATAAATACCTTTCACCCAGTTTTTCCATCTTGGAAATTTATGAAGTTCATCAAAAACAAGGTACTGGTCATCATCAGACCACTGGCGTGCTAATATTTTTTTACGATCACGCTCATCATCCCAATTTAAATACAAACCACGATTTTTGATTACATTTTTAGCTAGCGTCGTTTTTCCAACTTGCCGAGGTCCCCCTAAAAAAACCATCTTTTTAATCAAGTCATTTTGAATAGATTCTTCAATGTATCTCATGCGACCATTTTAACGTACAGGTTAAAATGGTCAAGTCTATTTTAACGTGGGGGTTAAAATAGACTTGCTCGCTGCCGGTTTCTCGCTTTGGGTGCGTTTGTACGCAAAAATGCCTCAAATTAAGAACTAACTTCCCTGACAAATGAGCATGCCGAAAATGAACACTGTGCGGCTTAGAAAGCTTACCTTTTTATGCATCAAAACAAACATGTTACCGCTTTCGTTACGATTTTCTATGTGTCAATTCGGGGCGTGTATCAGAGATTATTTTTGGTATTGATATTGAATAGTTCTAACGACAAATGGAAGATAACCAAACTCAATCGAAATCGCTGTATAAATTCCTTACACCTGGATGGCGCTTTACGACATTAGTTCTCGCTTTCTTTGTTACTTTCTTGATTGGTCAAGTCACATACTCCGCATCGCAAGACAATCGCTCCAGTCTAAAACCTTTTAAGTGTGCGCAGATTCTCCAAATATCTGGCAATACACCTCACTCAACTAATCTTAATGGATCGTTCGATAGCTCAAATAATTTAGAGGTTGATTATCAGTTAGTGATAGAAAAACGAGGGAACCCCCGCCAGGTTGTGACAGACTCGGATTTTTCGGCAATTGAAGTAACTAGCGGAACCAACGTGATTACCTACGCAAGAACTGAAAGGGGACTCGAACAGCTTTCGGCGTCGTATTCGGATGGAATATCCAGTTACATAGGGAAAAAAGTACTAGATGTGGGAACTGGCAACGGCGCCACCGTTCGGCAGTTAAGGAAAATGGGAATCAATGCATTTGGCCTCGATATCCACCTCAACCAGAATCAAAAGCAAAGTGCATTATTTATAGAGTCAAGCATTGATCAAACAACACTTGCTCCAAATCAATTCGATCTAATTCTATCAAGTTTCAGCTCTATGTATTATCGTAAGGCAGATTTGAATTTTCTCCATTTAGCCTTAGTAGAGCTTTCGAGAATCTTAAAAGTAGGAGGAGAAATTCGTATCGAACCCACTTCCCGCAACAGCATCGAAACGGTAATGAAGCAGTTGCCAAATCTTGAGCTTTTGCCGGGCAGTGAAACTGATAATAGAAGAGGATTTGTGAAAATTCGAAAGATCTCTGAATAATCCATTCTTCCATGTCCACTGCATTTTAGTCAGCTTATGGCCGTTATTATACGCGATATTCTTTACAAACTTTAAGGATCAATCAGCGCAGTAGAATTACAATTCGTCACAGCTTGTGTTTGCG
Source organism: Bdellovibrionales bacterium (assembly GCA_031428555.1). GTDB lineage: Bacteria > Bdellovibrionota > Bdellovibrionia > Bdellovibrionales > Bdellovibrionaceae. The sequence continues at coordinate 12,103 of JANPPO010000520.1, forward strand.
TGCTTGTTCCTGCGGGACAAGACGCCGCAAGACTCACAAGTGTGATTTTGACTGGATCCAAATTATTTCTGCACAACTTAACTTGATTCATGCTCGTCGTAGTTAAAAAGATTTGGCTATTGTAACTAGGTGGAAGTTCAGTAGGACACTTACCGCTTGAATCTTTTTTTAATTCGAGAGGATAACTATCAACTAAGTAGACGCCTGTTTGAGTGCTCGGAACTTCAAAAATAGAAACGCCAGCGACTGTCGCCGTGTCATCACCTGGTTCGCCTGTGAGCTGCTTGTAGGGAACTTTACAAAGCTCGATTTGAAGATCTTGATTAACAGCGTTTGTGAGTTGAGTTGTCTCAATGACTTCAGTTGCGCAAGTATCGCCACAACCCATCAGACCTAAGGTTAAAAGCGCAATCATCCCTGAAACTAGAATTTTATTCATCACTTCCTCCATGAAGTAGTAGAGTAAAGCGTAAGGCATCATGCGTTGAATCCCCAGTGAAAACTTTGTGGCGCGACGCTTCTGGTTAGCGAAGAACTTTCGCTATTCACACTTGAGGCGGGTACCCTTGGGTTGACAAAGGCTAGTGACTACACAAAGTTAGGTAGTTCATTTAATCAGGGAGATGCGCCGTGTCTGAGCACGATCAATCAAGCGAAAATGGTTCCGCTAACGGAGCCACCGGTCCAGAAATTTCTGAGGTCGAAAAGTTTCAAGCTGAGGCCGAGAAGTTTAAAAATGATTTTTTATACTTAAGAGCAGAGTTCGAAAACTATAAACGTCACGCAATTAAAGAGCGCTCTGATTTGATGAAGTATGCGGGCGAACGAATGGCTAAAGATCTTTTAAGCATCGTTGATAATTTTGATCGCGCGATGTCGATCGAAGTAAAACCCGAAACGATCGATAATTTTGTAAAAGGTATGGAAATGACTTCGAAAGAATTAAAAACTCTTTTGGAAAAACATGGCATTAAAGAAGTTCCCTCAGAAAAGCAGCCTTTTGATCCGGCTATTCATGAAGCTCTCGGTAGCGAGCCAACCGATAAGCTAGAAGACGGTCACGTTTTGCGCGTATTTGAAAAACCTTATAAATATCATGACAAAATTTTACGCGTAGGAAGAGTTATCATCGCTCGTAAACCAGAGGCTTAATGTCTAAAAAAGATTTTTACTCAATACTCGGGGTCGCGAGATCATCTACAGCCGATGAGCTTAAGAAAGCTTATCGCAAACTTGCTATGCAATATCACCCAGATAAAAATCCGGGAAATAAAAAAGCTGAAGATAAATTTAAAGAAATTACTGAAGCCTACGAAACCTTAAGCGACGAACAAAAAAGAAAATCTTACGATCAGTTCGGTTCTTCTGACTTCCAAAATTTCGGAGGTTTCGGTGGTGCCGCAGGTGGCTTCGAAGGCTTCCGCAGAGGCTCCGCTGGCAATGCCGG
>JANPPO010000521.1:0-5568 GCA_031428555.1 Bdellovibrionales bacterium
TTAGCAGAAGTAAAACGTGCTGATCCGACAACTCAATTTGTTGCAACTGCAGACAAACTGAATTTCGTAACGATGAACAATGCCCGTTTCCAAACGGATAATAAAATGGCCGACTTCGTTGAAATTGGTTACGAGCTAAAAAATTGCTCCAGCACAGACGGTAAATCAAACTCCTCTTGCCTTTGGAGAAGACAAACTGGTGCTGTTGATATGGATGTCACGAAAGGTGGCGACTCTTTAGTGCTGCTCGAAAATATTACTGAATTAAAATTTCGTTTTTTGGGTGAAGGTAAGCAAGATTGGGTTTCGGATTGGAATTCCACTGAACAAGCCAGTGATGCTTCGATGAAGGGTCGTTATCCCCTTGCTGTTGAAATTTCGATCACAACTGAAAAAGCTGATTCAAACCGAAAAAACTCGATGCAAATTGTGGCAAACATTCGTTTCCCCAATAATCCTGTGAAAAAAAGCGGCGGCACCCCTCAGCCAGGCGGAGGACCCCTTGGCCCTTAAAGACGCCATACGAATTATAAAAAATAAATCTGGCATTGCCATTATCACGGCTATTCTTGCTTTAGCTTTTATGACTTATCTCGCAACCGAAGTGACTTATGATGCCACTGTTGAATATCTAGTTAACTCGCAAGAATTGAAAAGACTAAAAGCTTATTACGCCGCCAGATCTGGAGTTGAAATTAGTTTACTCCGAATTAAAGCCTATCAACAAGTTGCGCAGAAGTTAGGCAAAGACGCCGGTAACTATCCCATGATTAATATGATCTGGCAATTCCCACTACAATTTCCATTGCCAGTCTCTGAAAAAATGGGGGCCATGGCGAAAGACGATTTCAAAGAAGCCAATGAAGCTTCGTTTTTTGATGCCAATTTTGATACTCAAATTTCCGATGAAGGTTCAAAAATTGATTTAAACGATCTCGTTTCACCATCGAAAGTTCTGAAGGAAACCGCAAGGAAAATGCTCTTGAATGCATTTAATCAGGAAATTGAAACCAACAAACTTTTTGAAGCCAAATACAGAAATTTCAGATTTGATGATCTTGTAAATCAAATTGCAGATTTTATGTCAGATAAACGCCAAAGCTTGAATGGTGGAGATAAAACTTCAGTTTATCAGGAAGAATATCAAGGTTACCCCCCTAACCGCGCGTTCAGAAATATTTCTGAACTCAAAATCATTCCACTCATGGAAGAAGATATTTATAAGTTTCTAGAAAATAAAGTAACGGTCTTTGGCCTTAAAGGAATTAATCCGAATAGCGCCAGCAAAGAAATCCTGATGTCACTCGATCAAGGAATCACAGCCGAGGTTGCCGATAAAATTATCAAGCGACGTACGAACGAAAATGAAGGTGGCGAATTTAAATCACCGAAAGACTTTTGGGATTCTGTTAATCAATTTGGTGCGCGGCTCACAGCTGATCCAGAAACTATTCCGATTGTAGTTGATACTCTTATAAGCTTTCGCATTAAAGCGACTGGCGTTTACAGTAACGTCCGGACACAAATAGAAGTTGTTGTGACTGATATTGATAAGACCGCTGCCCGCGTTGCCGAATATGTTAAGAAAGAAACTCCGCCGCCTCAAAACCCGAATTTGGTTGGAATCCCGCAACCGCAACCGGCGCCTGCCGCACCCACACAAATTGCTCCTGGGCCACCCCGAATTCTCTATTGGTTTGAGTACTAAACGTCTAGTTTTTCCATTGGGTAAATCACAGTATTCTTCACCGCATCGCTCAGAGCATTTTGCGCAGCAGTGAATGGTCTAGTTCCACTTAAAAGACTCCCAACCTCAAGTCCGGTGCTTTAAAATCTACATCAGGCGTGGGGAAATTGAATACATGAAAACTGTTGGTATTGATATTGGGAGTAACCAAGTCAAAGTTGTTGAGTTGACTTCGACTGCTCGTGGTTTCCAAATCTCTAATTATCATATCCTGCAGCTCAAACCCAGCGGGCCACAAGATGTTGATCTTGAAGTAATCGATTTTCTTCGCGGCATTATTGCCAAAAAGGATCTCGAACAGACAAAATTTGTTTTGGGAATTCGTCAGGATAAAGTCGCTGTCCGATTCAGAACTTTTCCTTTTACCGAAAAAAATAAAATTTCAAAAACGCTTCCTTTGGATCTGGAAGATGAACTTCCATTTTCTATTGATAATTCGGTTATTGATTTTAAAATGATTCGCACTCGCGGCAATGCGGCTGAAATTTTAGCCTGTGCTACACCAAGACATAATGTTGAAAAACTAGTTTCATTTTTCCGAGACTCCGGCGCAGAACTCGATCTCCTTTGCCCTGAAGGTGTCGCATTTGCAAACCTAGTTGAAAACTATGATGCTCCAATTCCCGTTGCTGAACCAAGCCCAGCTGATGGAGCTGATACTGCCTACAAGCGCGAAGTTGAAGTCATATTGCATTTGGGTCACACTCGAACATTAGTATGCGCTTTTGAAAAGCAAAGACTTGTTAGTGTTCGAAGTCTTTTTTGGGGTGGCCAGAATATTTCTCAGGCAATAGCAGTTAAGTACCAATTACCTTTTGTGGAAGCTCAAAAGGAAATGGAGCTTAAAGCTTTTATTTTGAACTCAAAACAGCAAGCAAGTTTTGAAGCAAAAGTTTTTTCAGACACGATTTCGCAAGCTGTTCGCGAGATGACTCGCGATCTTCAATTGTCCCTTCTTGAGATCCGAACAGAACTTCAGTGTGATATTAAAAATATCCAAACTTCAGGTGGCCTAAGTCATATTCAAGGCTTTGGCGCATTCCTCACTCAAATGCTCGAGATTCCCGTTAACAAAATTAAGTTATGGGAACGCTTTGGACAGACTTTATTTGAAAAAACAGACGTCTTAGAAAATAAACTTTCCGTTGCATTAGGCTTAGCGATCGAAGGGCTTAAAAAACCGCGCAATCCAGCTCTTAACTTTCTTCGTGGCGATTTTTCAAATAAACCTTCAAGAGTGACAGCATTCTGGGAAGACTATGGACTTTCAGTTGCTTGGGGCGCCGCTTTGGTTGTGGCCATGATTATCTGGGCCAGCATGCGATCAGGCTATGCAGAAAATTTAGCGTTAGCTTCAAACGATGTTCTTAAGATTCAAGCTAAGAATGTCGCTAAGCTCACGGGCCGAAACGCCAATGAAAAAGGCGTTAAGAAATATATTACGGAAAAAAGAAAAGTCGCTAAAGAAATGCAAAGTGTTTCAAAACTGATGAAAGTGAATAGCGCTTTTGATGTATTAAAACGCGTAAGCGAAGTCAGTCCCGCTTCAAGCCAGATGCGTCTGGATGTCAGAAGACTCTACATTCAAGATCAAAGAGTTTGGATGGAAGGTTTCGTCAGAAGCCCTCTTGAATCAACTCTGTTACAAAATAGCTTAAAAAGTTTAGCAGTCGATGGAAAAATTACGACTCAGAATCCATCAATTCGTGGTCCGGCCGATAAAACTGTTTTTGCGTTTACGTTTAATGTCGACCGCGGAATAGGCAAGGAATAAGTAAATGGCTTTAGAAGAACTACGCGAAAGATTTAGCCAGCAACTTAAAGATCTTGGAGGAAAAATCCAAGACTCGCCTGCTTTCCAATCGCTGAAAGAAAAGTTCGATGATCTTCCTGCAAATCAGCAGAAGATTGTCGTTATTCTTTTGGCCGTTGTTATTAGCTTTTTTCTATTTTCTTTTCCTTACGAAAATTGGTCAGCTTCTTCAGAGTCAGTCACTGAGTTTGAAGATCGTCGTGAACTTATTCGGGATCTTTTAAAAGTAACGAAAGAAACCAGCGAGATTCCTTCTTTCGTCCCTGCTCCAGAATTAGGTCAAATTAAAACAGATATTGAAATGCGCCTTCAACAATTTCAACTGGTCAACGAGCAGTTAGCTGGCGTGAATGTCGAGATGCCTACAAACTCTTCTTTGATTCCAACCTCGCGCCAAGAAGGTGGAATCAAAGTTATGCTTAAGAAATTAAATTTAAGACAGGTTGTCGATATCACGGCACAGCTTCAAGCCATGGAACCAGCGATAAAACTTAAAAATTTGAGTCTTGATTCTAACTTACAAGACGCCCGTTATTTAGATGCGGTCTTAGAATTTGTTGTGATTAAAATTCCTCAAATCTCGATGGACTCGACTGGTACAGATGCTGAAGAAGGCACAAGACCTCGTGGCAAAGGGCGTATGTAATGCTCAATGGGATTAAGAAACTTTGGTTGCTGTTCAAAAAGCTACGCTTAGCTTTTGTTGTCTTCTTTATTTCAACGATAGCATTTTTTATTCTTCTTTTTCCACTGAATGACTTGGGTGACCTCATCACAACTCAAGTTGCAAGACTCAGTGGTAATCAGGTTTATTTTCAGTTCGACGACCTCGCACTCTCTGCCTTACCGCCCGGTCTTCAAATGTCGAATGTTCACGTTGAAACACCTCAGATTTCTGCATTGAAAGCGGAAGATGTGACAGTTCTTCCGTCGATCATGGGAATGCTTCAGGGAAAACCTTTCGGAAATGTAAATGCGTCTGGATTTCTGAAAGGCGAAATGAAAGTAAATGTGGGCGCAGGTCCCAAAGGCGAAAAAGGAACTGATCGCACTTTAGTTGAAATTGGTGCGAAAAAAATTAGCTTGAAAGAGCTTCGCACTCTTTTAGGCCTACCATTTTTTATTCAAGGTGATTTGAACGTCGACACAAAAACGATCGCTGATCTCACTTTTCAAGAACAGCCAGAAGCTGATGTGAGTCTTCTAGTTACGCGATTTGAGATTCCACCTACAAATGTAGATACAGGTTTTGGCCCTCTCACGATGCCTGAATTAAAGCTCAAGCAAGTCGATTTAAGAGGACGCTTAAGCGCCGGAACTTTCATTATTGAAAAAGGCGAACTCGGCCAAGCTGGTGACGAACTTCAGGCTACTGTTAAGGGTCAGATCAAAATAACTTTGATGAATATGGGCGGCCAAATTGTTCCGCAAATCGGAAGTTATAATTTGGATGTTGATTTACGCACGCAAAAATCATTTCAAGATAAAGCCGGGTTATTTTTAACTTTCCTTCAGTCTCATCAAAAAAGCCCCGGCCAATATAAATTTAAGGTCGCAAGTCCGCAGTGGGGCGTGCCTCCACAGATTACTACATTGCGTTAATATCCGATCTGCGTCGGACACAAATGCCTGCATATCCAGCAATATTGAGGTAGACTTTGGTCTGTCTTATGCTTTGCTGATTCTTTGGTTGACGGCATGAGATACCAATTAATAAAAGTGACCTCGTCTAAACATCAGTCAACTTGTGGACGAGGGGGAGAACAATATGTCTGGAGTTAACAAAGTTATTATCGTGGGTCGCTTAGGTGCAGATCCTGAAGTTAAAACAATCAGTGCTGGTTCTACAGTCACTCGTCTAAACGTCGCGACAAGCGAAGCTTGGACAGGCAAAGATGGCCAAAAACAAGAACGTACAGAATGGCACAGAGTCACTGTTTGGGGAAAACTGGCTGAAATTTGCGGAAAGCATTTAAGCAAAGGTCGCCAAGTTTACGTTGAAGGTCGC
>JANPPO010000522.1:0-9334 GCA_031428555.1 Bdellovibrionales bacterium
GACCTGCTGATCCAATCGGAGATAATTCGACAGAAGATGGCCGAATGAAAAATCGTAGAGTTGAAATTCAAGTCACTGTTGATGAATCTAAAATACCTAAAAAGAAAACAGCTCAGTCTAAATAGACTGAGTCTTTGGGAGCTAAAACGTCTAGTTCAAACAGAAAAGCGAAACAAGTCCTGTCTCTTATTGATAACTTAAAAAAATAATTCACATTTTTTTTAAGCGTTTCAATTCGGGACAAAATCCATCAGATTCTTTATAGTCTTTCCGACTTTTTAAAAAATTAAGACTTACGTTAAGAGTGTAAAAGTTGTTTACAAATTTTGGCTGTACAATAAATCAACAGCGACTTTCAAAATCTTAAAGGTTTGAAGTTGTTAGGGTTTAACGTAGAATTATAAGAGATTCGTGGGGGGCCAGATGAATCAACTCTTATTATTTTACAGACTTTCATTAGCCACCATTTTGGCGATTTTCTCTCTCTTGCTTCAGGGATGCTATTCGGAAGGATTTAAGCTAAATGATCAAGTAGGCCTTAGCAGTTTGGGGTCTGTTGCTGTGCCGGTACCCACCGACCCAGTTGCTTTTAACCGTGTCTCTTTACCTCTTTATTCTAAAGGCTCATTTTCTGTTAATGGTACATGTTTAGACGGAAAAATTTTAACTCTTCGAGTTCAAGATGCTTCTGATAGTTCACCAACTTGCACTGCGGGAAAATTTCAAGCTGTCGTTACTGCTGGTGGGGCTGATGGACCGAAAGTAGTCATTATTAGCCAAATGGATTCTTCCGGACGTGTCTGGCAGGACAGTGTCACCATAACCAAAGATACGATGTTACCGGTCGTAACAATAATGAGTATAGTAAAGAGTAATAGTAATTTAGTCGTAAGTGGTACTTGCGAAGGAAATGCGCCAATGACAATTGGTGGAGACATCTTATCTATTACTAATCTTTTTTGTTCAAACAACGCCTTCCAATTCACAGTTAGACCGACTGTAGGAGATGGAAACAAAAATATTGATGTTGCTCAAACTGATTTGGCAGGCAATCGAGGTGAAGCTCGACGCCCTTTTATAGTTGATACGGTTGCTCCGGTTTTAAATATTAGTTCTCCTGCAGCTAGTGCCCAGTTCGAAAATGCTTTTCAACTGAGGGGAACATGTGAATCTGGTTTAGATGTCATTGCATCTGGCACGGGTGTTTTAACCATGGCAGCGGCCCCATGTGTGAATGGGTCGTACTCTTTAAGCGCAAACTTTTCAGTTAATCTAGGAAATAAAGAAGTTATAGTTTCACAGACAGATGCATCTGGAAATCGTGGACAAGCCTCGATCTTGCTTGTTCGAATTGCGGGTGCAGCGAATGCGCCAGCAATTGAAATTTTGCAACCAGCTGTGAATACCTTGGCTAAAGCAGCTCTCACGCTAAGTGGCACTTGTACCGCGGGTCTTAATATTACGATAAGTGGCGCAGTAGCTGCGCCAAGTACAACTATTTGTGCGAATGGTACTTTCTCAACACTTGTGAATTTCTCTGCTGGCGAAGGTAATAAAACAGTCACTGTTACCCAAACTAATTCTCAAAATATTTCAGGTTCAGTTTCGCGAAATTTTTTAAAAGATTCAGTTGCGCCGATAGTTTCGATAGTTTCTCCTACAGCGAATACATTTTTAGCAACGGCAACTGCTACAGTCAGTGGAGTATGTGAAAGTGGAATATCTGTTGTCCTTTATGGTTCTGGCCTTACGGCAAACGTGTCTGCTACTTGCGCCAATGGAATGTATTCAGGTCAGGTTATTTTAACAGCACTTGATGGAAGCAAAGAAATTAATGTCGGTCAGACAGATGGCGCTCAGAACTATTCATCTGCTACAGTTACAATTAAGCGAGATAGCGTTGCTCCGCTTATTAAAATTACAGATCCGGCAGCTGGAACGATGGCGACAAATGGAGTTAATCTTCGTGGGACTTGCGAAACTGGATTGCCAGTAAGTGTTTCAGGTTCCGGTGTTGCAAGCCCAGTGCAAACAATGTGTGATGCTTCAACATTTAGTTTGAACCTTATATTTTCTGCAACTGATGGTGCTAAAGATGTTACTGTGGCCCAAACAGATGGAGCAGGAAATCGTGGATTGGATAATCGTTCTTTTACAAAAGGCGCACTTCCTACGAAAAACGGAGTTCAGCTCTATTCATTACACTGTGCTGGTTGTCATAGTACGCTTGCGAATTCTACTAAGCTAGATCGCACATCAGCGCAAATTCAAGCATCGATGAAAAGTGTACCTGCGATGTCTTCAAGTCAGGGCCTAGCTCTGCTTACTATTCCTGATATTGATGCCATAGCAATTGCTCTTAGAACGACAACTGCAGAGCCAATGTCAAATCCATTCATGTGTCAACCTACTGATCAGCCAACGCCTCATGCTCTTCAGCGATTAGCAAAAAGCGAGTACACTAATACCATTCGTGATCTGTTTGCTGGAATTGTTTCACTTTCTGAATTATCTGCTGAACTCGCTTTTTTCCCTGAGGAACTAAATCACGATAATCCATTTGATAGAGGCGCTGATTCGATGAGCCTTGGTTTAGTTCAAGCCCAGAATAAAATTTCAGTTAAAATTGCGAGTTTAATTACTGCTTCAGCTGCTAAAACTGGACAAGTATTTTCTGAAGCCTGCTTCTCAGCTTCGCCAGTAACCGACGCTTGTCTTGGATCTTTTGTAGATCGTTTTGGTTCTAAGGTTTATCGTAGGCCAGTAAAAGCTGCTGAAAAAATTCCGCTATTAGCAGCTTACCGAATAGGCTCATCTCATGCAGAGTCTGCAGGCCTTATGCTGCGTGCACTTTTGATGTCTCCTCATTTCTTATATCACTTAGAATATGATGGAACTCCGACCGACGCGACAGCGACTGCTTTAAGGCTGAGTGCGTTTGAACTAGCTTCGCGATTGTCTTACTTACTGGTCAACAGTTCTCCTGATGCTGAATTGATTAATACGGCAACTAATGGTTCTTTGTTAAACGATGTCACACTAGATGCTCAAATAAAAAGATTGCTTACTCAGCCTGAAAGCCGAACTTCTTTAAGAAGATTTTTTGGGACTTGGTTTTCACTCAATGCGCTTCGAGACCCAACTTACTCTACTGCATTCAAGGCAGGCATCGACACAACAGATATAAAATCTATGGCTGTTGAGGAAGCATTGTTATTTTCGGACTACGTTGTTTTTGAAGGAAAAAGACTTGAAGGCTTGATGACCGATAATACGGCCTTTATAAAATCACCCGTAATTGCTCAAATTTATGGAATTTCAATGCCGATTACGGCAGACGGAAGAACAAAACTTCCACTTAGTCAACGATCGGGTATTTTAACTCGAGTTGCTCGAACTATGTCTGGCTCTGATTCCACAAGTCCAATACTTCGAGGAGTTGCAGTTAAGCGATCACTCCTTTGCGATACGTTAAGCGCACCGAATCCAGCCTCTTTACCTGATGGTTCGTTGAATCCACCAACTGATGATCCACTTTTGAGTACACGAAAAAGATATGAAAATAAAACTGCTGCGCCAATCTGCATGACTTGCCATGCTCAGATTAATCCATTCGGATTTGCATTAGAAAATTATGATTCTCTTGGACGCTTTAGAACTGTAGAAAGTGTTTTAAATTCTGCAGGCCAAGTGACAGCTACTCATCAAGTTGATGCAGTAGCGACTGTCAATTTGTCAGCACCACCAGACCCGATGGTAAATGGTGGAATTGAGCTGAGCAAAGCCATTAGCGAAAGCCAAAAATTTCCAATGTGCTTTGCTAAACGTTGGCACCAATTTTCAATACGTAGGTCTTCAACTGCTTTGGATAATTGTTCCCTAGCTTCAACTTATGATAATCTTAAAAATCCGAATGCTACGTTACTAGATACTATTAAGGGAACGATTATGAACACCGAGTTTAAAGTAAGAAGGATGAGGTAATATGAAATTCAATCCTATTTCCAGAAGATTTTTTCTAAAGGGACTCGGCGGATCTATTCTCACACTTCCGTTTTTGGAATCCATGGTGCCAAAGGCGTATGCAGCAGTAGCGCCTCCGAATGCACTTCGCCGATTTATTTGTATAGGTCATGCCAATGGTAGTTACCGACCTGATTGGTATCCACCGGATAGTAACCTTGCGCGTATGATTCAAGTAGGAGCAACTCATAGAGAAATGAGGCTTACGGACGTTGCGGGGCCTGTTGCAAATACTGTCTCTCATCTTATCGGACCCGAATTTAGCGGTGTTAGATCTAAAATGCTTCTTTTAAAGAATTTGCACTCGCTTTTTCCAAGTCTAAATGGACATCAAATGTCCACTGTTCTTGCGGGTAGCATGGGCCGCGGTGGTCCTATCTTTGCGGTTCAACCAAACCCAAAATATTTTGGTCCAAGCATTGATCAGGTAATGGCACTCTCTAATAAAATATATCCAAGCAATCCGATTATAAGAGCTCTTCATTTACGAACTAGTATCCTTGAGTCTGAACCAGAAATTGAATTAAGCTGGGACTTTCGAAATGGTAAGATGGAATTTCCAACTCGCTTCACGCAGCCGTTAACAGCTTTCAATGCAGTTTTTAATATTACGAGCGCACCTCCGGTGGGATCTAAAGACAATTTGCTGGTGGATCAAGTGATAGAGCAATACAGAGCCTTAAAAAACAACGCGCGGGCAACGGCAAGTGATAAAGCAATTTTGGATGATCATATGGCGATGATTGCTCAATTACAGACAACGGTCCAGACAATGCCTATGACTTGTTCTGCGGTTGCTCCGACAAAAACTTACAATAAAGATTCCGTGGCCGAACGAGGCCCCATGATCGACGCTTATACCCAACTTTTAGTTGCAGCTATTAAATGTGGAGCGACTCGCATCGCAACTCTCTGTCTATCTCGAGGAGTTGATGACTTGAATTTTGATTCAGTCCTCGGCACAACGGCAGGTACAGGCTGGCATGATTTGGGACATAGTTTTGTAGGTGAAAGTTCACTTAATATGCGCAAGATTCACCAATGGCATATGCAAAAAAGTGCGAATGTAATTAATCAACTTAATGTGGCAGAACCAGGTACCAACGGAACTTACCTTGATAATTGTATTGTCTATGTCGGTTTTGAGCAAGCAACCCACGCGCACGATTATCGAGATCGACCAATTTTAATAGCTGGTAGCGGAGGTGGTATGCTTCAGACAAATAAGTATATCGATTACTCGCCGTCGCCTGCAGCTAGCCAAGATTATAATCGGATGCTTGTGACATTCATGCAATCGATGGGTTTGTCTCAAGCCGATTATTATACAGCGAATATGCAAGCTTTAGGTGTAAAGCCGGGGTTCGGCGACGACCAAGGTTCAAACGGTGATCGGGCAAATCCATTACCAGGCATGCAAGTAGGCGGATAAGAAAGCGCGATTGGAAAAATTAAAAATTGGTCGGGGAGACAGGATTCGAACCTGCGACCCTCTGGTCCCAAACCAGATGCGCTACCAAGCTGCGCTACTCCCCGACACTAAGAGACTCTAAACAACTGACACTAAAGAACCAATCGCAATATCTGGAAGACATTGCGGCTGAAGCGTTCAGCCTTAAAAACTGGACCTATATTGCACAAGACTACAAAATTACGCAAGTCTGATTGTGGGTTTTTAAAAGACCTTTTAAGCTGGTCAAACTATGACACCTGAACAATTCATTCAAACTGTGCCCCGGCCGGTGCTCGTTATCGGGGCACTTATTATCGGCGTGGGCCTAATCATGCTTTTTTCGCCACCTCATACCATTTGTGATACCCAGATTGATCAGGTGAAAGAAAACTTAGTCGGAATAACGCAGCCATTTAAGATTAAAAAACAGACAATGCCGGCCAAAATCACGAAGGCACTTGAAAACTGTTATCAAGGAAGTACTCCCGGCGCCTGTTACGATTATTTTCAGACGCTTAGATCTTTGGCCCGGTTTGTTATGGCAGGTACTTCAGAGTGCCGGCCGGAAATTTTCTCAATTAAAGATATCAATGAAGCTATCAACGAGGGCGTTACAAATATGGCGCTCTTAGCTTGGGGAGATAAACCTCCGGCACCGGGAGCGTTCGGTCGCTTTGGCCCCTTGCAGGATTCTGAGTTAGCTTTGTTTTGTTATTTAAAATCAGCGGTGATTGCGGGCTCAAGTGAAGAGAGCTGGCACGGTTTAAGGAAAAAAGTATTTGAAAAGCTTCCTGGGGAAGAAGTCGATTTACCAAAAGATCCAAAAGATATCTTGGTCAAAGCTCGGCCTGCGCCAAAGCTCTTAAGTGAGCTTGATATTTGGAACCGAAGTTTGTTTTCGGTTCGCTGTGAAAACTATCTTTAAATTGATTCAAGCCAAATTTCTGACCAAGCGTGGTTTTCAACCTGACCCATGAATCGAAAAGTGGGGTCGTCTCCATGAGAAATCAGGCATTGATCACCTGACAATGGAGAAATGATCCAATCTTGAGAGTTAAGTCCAAAAGCGCAAAGCTGAGTGTATAGTTTTTTCAATAAATCAGAACTCATAAATCCTCCGTAGTTTGTTTGATGTCTTTACGAATAGGAATTGCAGGTCTCAAGCCAACTGCATTACGTCATTTAAACAAATGAGAGAGGGTTTTAGCCTTGTACCAATAAGAAAATGTGTTTTAATTCTGAGAAATGAGACAGAAAAAATATCTTTACGATTTTCTTATTCAGATTCTTTTAATCTTTGGTGTGACTTATCTTTTTAAGATGAACGCCAACAAACTTCAGGCTTCGTTTTGGGCTTCAGCCATGTTTGTTCTGATGCCGATTTCAATGATGAGCCGCGAATGGCTTTTCTTTAAGTGGGAAAATAAAATTTGGTGGGCTGCAGTTCTGCAATTCTGGTTACTATTTGCACTTCCAATTTTCTCTTTGAGAATAAAATATTCCCACACTCCCTTGAGTGAAGTGAGCGTTGGCCCCATCCCAGTGCAGCTCTGGCATCAATTTTCGACTTACAGCTATATGATATTAATGGCGGTGACTCTATGGAGTTGGTGGAAGAGTCGTCAGCACAAACTAAAAAAGCCCTGAGGTCTCAGGGCTTAATAAGTCGTTAAACCTAAGTAAAACGATTTATGCTTCGAAAGGAACTGGGCTGATAGCTTCTAGACGGTAAACATTATCAAAATGTTCCATTCCAGAAGGTAATAAACCGAGTGAGCGAGCTTTTTTAACAGCTGCAGCCACTTTCTTCTGTTGAGCAATACTGAGCTTAGAGATGCGGGCAGGAACAATTTTGCCGCCATCGCCAATAAAGCGCATTAAAGACATTGGATCCTTGTAATCAAATTTATGATCACCAGAGAACTCTTGTCTGTATTTCGATTTGCTTGATTTCTTCATATTTTAATTACCCCGTTTTAAGCGAATCAACTGTGTACTAAAAAAAGGGTTTGCCATCAAGTGTCTTTTTTGGCTATAAATCTCGTTCTTCGGGAGAATATATATGAGCCGTTGTGAAATTTCTGGAAAAAGACCTATGGTTAAGCACTTAGTCAGTCACTCAAATCGTAAGACTAAGGCTAAATCTAACCCAAATGTTCAGTCTAAACGCATATTTAGCAAATTTTTAGACCAATTCATTCGTCTACAAGTTGCGACTAAGGCTATCAAAGACATGGAACACATGGGTGGATTTGATACTTTTATCCTCAATCAAGACAATTCAAAGCTTTCGACTAAAGCGCTTGCTGTTAAAAATCGAATTATTCGCAAGATTTCTTCGAAACCAGCAAAGAAACAATAGGGATTTCCAATGATGAAATTAAAAATTAAAAAAGGCGCTACAGTACAAGTTATCACTGGTAACGATAAGGGTAAAAAAGGATCTGTCCTTGAAATTAACCCAACTAAATTACTCGTGAAAGTTCAGGGCGTTAAAATTCAAACTCACTTTGATAAAAAAGATGGTCTTCTTAAAAAAGAAGGATTCATTCATTACTCAAATGTTAAGTTGATTGAAAAAGCTCCAGAGAAAAAAGCTGCTGGCAAAAAGTCTAGTAAAGCAAAATCTGCCTAATTCCTAAGTCGCAAAAACACGCGATTATCCAAGCCTGACGCGGTTCTTACTGGAACATGTCGTCAGCGCAGTCTAAGATTAAACTCAATGAGTCATAATAATAAACGTCCAAATAATTGATTTGGACGTTTTAGCTTGCATCGAACGCTAGGTGTGGCTGAAAACTGATGGCAGGATGTATAGAATGCCGAAAATTGAAGTGAAATGGATTTTTCTTTTATTGTTTGTGATGGTGGGTTTCCAAGCCCAGGCCCAAACACCGCCACAAACTGAAGCACCGAAGGCGGAAGACCTTGAGGTTTCGGTTATCTGTCGCAATAAAAAAGAAGTTCGTACACTCAGAGTAGAAAAAGACCCGGCGGGTAAGTGCAGTACAATTTATACGAAGCTTGGTCGCGATCAAAATATTGGTCTCGCTACAAATGAGTCGTCATGTACTGAAATTCTTCAGAAAGTTCGCGTCAATTTAGAAGCAGCTGACTGGAAATGTCGCGAAGTTAAAGAATCAAGAGTTTCAAACCTCATCGAAATGTAAGTGTCATAAGATATTTCCTATACATGCTGTCTGGATAGATACCCTATGGATACTTTAAAAATTGCGCTAACTCAGATGACGTCGGTCGATGATGTTAATGAAAATCTTCAAATTATACTTTCACTTTTAAATAAGCTTTCTCCGAATGAAGTCAGTGCTGTTTTCTTTCCAGAAAATTGTCTTTATTTACGTTTGCAGGAAGGCCAAGAAATTAAAGGCCTAGAATTAAGTGATCCGGTTTTTAAAGAATTAGGATCTTGGGCTGCGAAAAATAAAACTGGAATTCATTTAGGCTCTGTTCCTGTAAAGGAAAATGGAGTTCTTTATAATGGTAGCATTTGGATTAATAACTCTGGCGTTGCAAAAATAACTTATCGGAAAATTCACCTCTTTGATATTCAGCTGGAGAATCAAAAAGCCATTCGAGAATCAGACGTGTTTAAGCATGGTGAAGGACCACACATTTTGCCATTGGCGAACTGGAATTTAGGTCAGTCGATTTGTTACGACTTAAGGTTTTCTGATCTCTATCATTTTTATGCTAGCAAGCATGTCGATGCGATTTTAATTCCCTCATCTTTCTTAGTCAAAACAGGTCAAGCTCATTGGGAAATTTTGATGAGAGCTCGCGCAATTGAGAGTCAGTGTTATGTGATTGCAAGTGCGCAAGCGGGAACTCATAAAAGCC
>JANPPO010000523.1:0-18592 GCA_031428555.1 Bdellovibrionales bacterium
GGTAAGCACCTAATCGAAGTTCGAATTAAAAACCCTCTTCAGTTGTTTGACTCAAGAGATCCCGCGCCCTTTCGAGAAAGAGATCTCGATGAAGATTTCGTAGAATACATCACAACTTCGGCGAAAGAATTTTCGTTATCAGCTGGTTTAAAAATAATTATTTATGTGGATGAACTTGAAAACAAAGAGATGTCCAAAGAATCAATACGGGAAGCTATCTTAAGTTATTTTCGTTATCAAATAGACGTAAAAAGAAGCGAACTAAAAGGTTTTCTGAAACGAGCCCAATTATTTTTGGCGATCGGATTAGCAGTTTTAGCAACTTGCCTTGGAGTCGCCCAAAACATAACTGTTCCGATACCCCCGGGAGCTGTCGGAATCTTGCGTGAAGGAATTGTTATCTTTGGTTGGGTTTCTATTTGGAAGCCAATCGAACTTCTTTTATTCGACTGGTACCCACTTTTTGAGAAAATTCGACTTCATAAGAAATTGCTTCAGACAGAACTTGAAATACGTTTTAAGGCCCAATAACTGATTCTTAACCAATCAGAGCTTGCTTAAATCACTCGTCACCGTCAGAGGTTTCGCAGAACGATTTTATTAAGCTTTTACGAACTCTCTCGATCTCTCGTTGTCGAAGTTTTAAACACTTAATTATTCACCAGTGTTCCTGCAGAATGTGATATAAACAAGCAGTGAAGGTAGCCTTTTTAATTTTATTCTTATCTCATTTTTCATTCGGCGCCGTAAACGCTTGCTGGATGAACGAAGAAAATCCGAATACAAAGAAGCCCTACACTTCAGAGGTCGCGTATAATAATGATCTTACAGCCTGGCAAAGTTTGAGAACTTCTGTGAACCCTTTTCTTTTATTTCAGGCGTATCAAATTTATATGCAGGAAAAAGAGAGATCGTTAACTTTAGAATCAGATAAAATGAGCCACTGCTATATCGGCTGCCAGATGCGCCAAAAAACTAATTTTCAAACTGTCCAATATGTCGCTTGGTTAAAAGAACTTCGTGATTTAAAGGATTGTAAACGCAGCAGTCATTTTGAAGTAAAAGACTTTGAAGCCACGGTTTTGGGTGGTGAGTTCGAAGTCCCAACAGCTCAAGACTGCGTCGCAATTTGTCGTATGGAACTTCCTCAGATTTTATCTTCGAAAAGTAAGCCGTGATCTGCCGTCCTTCTTGTGATTCGATTATATTTGATTTAGATGGCACGCTCTGGTGTGCTTCTGCCTTCCATGCGGAGGGCTAGCTAAATTTTATAGCCAAATCGGATTTAAGCAAGTGGTAGGTGAACAGGAGATTCCAAAGTTTTTGCACGAAAGACTTAATGAATATAATGTCGCAGAGATGATCATCATGAAACGAAATGCATTTCCGATTGTTACAAGCTTGAAGTAGGATGGCATCGAGAGCAATGCCACTCATAGGCCTCTCTGCCGTGATGAACATCTTCAAATTTTAGAGAAATTTTGGAGGTGAACCAATCAGGCGACCTGTTAATAAACGCCGGCTCGCCATCTGATCTATATAATCAAAAGGTATCGTACCATATCCAAGCTTTCCCCATTCCTTACCCCAACTGTTTTTTAAGAAAAAAATCTTCTTATCCAGGTCAAAGCCGACAATCAGGGCAGCGTGCCCCGTGCAAGATTTTGGTTTTTTCTTGCAATTTTTCTTCGAAGTTGCGTTCAGAAAAAGGTCCCCAGATTGGGCCGATTCGTCCCACATTTTCGCATGAGCTAAGATAGAAATGGTCACTGGAGTTTTCCACGCTGAAAGCTCGCGAACAATATCAAGACTACTTGATCCAATATCACGAAACTCGAACGAGCTGCCGGATATAATTTTACTTTTCTGTTCTGATTTAGGGCCTGCGTGTGCGAAACAGATGGGATCAAGATTTTTCTTCTGCTTTTGACCTTCGCATGGAAAGCCCTTGTCAAACCAGCTTGGTTGGTAAGGCAGATCCTTTTCAAGCATCAGACCAAAATCTTGTACGGTTGCTGCATTCACAGCGACTGAAGAATCTTCTTCTTCTGATCGCAGCTTCTTTTTAGTCTTCGCCGCCCACGCCAAGTACTCTTCTGAAAGATCAATTTCTTGGCCGGTCGATTTTTTGATCAAGCTTTCAACTAAACCTGTTATGACAAAGTAAGTACAAGCTCCACGTAAACCTTGGGATTTTACTTCTGATTGGTGCATCTTAAGATCAAGCATCCTAGGAAATTTGTTGAAAAGATGACTTTCTATTTTTTTGAGTGGCACGAAATGTATATCTTGCGTTACGGGAACTTTAAAGTTCTTTCCTTCTACAAATTCAATTGAATCGGCGAAGGCAGCCCTGCAAATTAGAATAAAGAGAAAGAAATAGATTTTTTCGTTCATTTTAAAAATGATAATAATACTCTTCAAAGATATTTCGCAAACACATACTGAAGTTGGTCTAATCCAATCTCTGCATCGCTTTTCGAATCTGCTGAAATGCTTTTCATCTCTTCTAAGCTTTTGATGACTTGATCGAATAATTCTTTGCCCGCGCCTTGAGCCTTTGCAGTCCGCGCTAAAGCCATGTAGCCGCTCGATATCAGGACATCAAATGTCGTAAGTGAGCCGACCGTGATGGGTTGACCTTTCAACTTTGCATCTTCAATTGCATATTCTAAAGATTGGCTGAAGCTTTCGTCAGCGTTTTTGAGATCCTTCAAAAAAAACTGGTGAACTCCTTGAGCCCAGTAGGCCATCGAAAAAGGGCCAGGACCCTTTTTTAGTTCTTTACGAAACTCGATAGCCTTTTTTGCATAATCGAGCCCTTTTTCGAAATGTATTGGAGTCCGAGTAAAGCCGTCATTCCAGCAGTCAGCTAAATTGGCTGACATGTTGAAACAAGTGACATTGGCTTCATCGATGTCGCCAATTTCTAGAGCTGTTCGAATGGCTAAGTCGCCTAATAAAATTTGTGGCTCTAAACTTTTTTGAGCCCAATCTCTAAACGCGAGGCCCCGAACGGCAAATCTTAAGAGAGCAACGCGTTCTTTTGTATCAGTTAATTTCGTTATCATATCTGCGATCTCTTGAAACTTGCCGGCCTCAGCTAATTCTTTGATTTGGGACCAGTAACCTTCGTGCGCGTAGTCCGCCATTTTGGATCTCCGTTCTTGTGGTGGGATTTATCGCTCGAAACCGAATAAAATGAAACAGACATGGGGGGACATTGAGTTGTTTACTAATCTTGTTTTCCTAGAATAGAATGAAAATGTGGCGATGGAAACTCATCTTCTTAATTTAACTTATCTGGAAAATCGCTTGGGCGAACTGGGCCTTAAAAACTGGTGGGTGGCCGAACATATTGGAGTAGACCGAAAGACATTAAGCCGCTGGCTAACAGGAAAAGTTAAAACAATAAAAAATGAAAATCTTTTAGCTTTAGCAGAGTGCTTGAAATGCAGCCCTGAAGAGCTAGTTTTAAAAGATGATTCTTCAGTGATTGCCTCGAAAGAAGAGCAAGCCATTGCGGCAGAACTTATTGTTCAGGAAAATTTACTATCAACGTTAACACCTTCGGGGCAATGGCCGCTGTTAGAGTCCATAGTGAAATCGACGATGCAACCTAATTTACCTTTACCTGTGATGGGCAAATTGTACAATTTATTGTCTGTCTGTTCGTGGCGCCAAGATGAAATTGAAAAAGCAAAGGGCTTTGCAGCGAAAGCGCTGTCTATTGGAAATCAGATTGGTCATCGGGGTGTGATAGCTCAGGCGAAAAGTAACTTAGCCTTGGTTTACTTTTATAAAGGACAATTAAAAGAATCGATTTTATTGTTTGAAACTGTCATCAGTGAACGAAAA
The DNA here is from genome assembly GCA_031428555.1 of Bdellovibrionales bacterium. Lineage (GTDB taxonomy): Bacteria > Bdellovibrionota > Bdellovibrionia > Bdellovibrionales > Bdellovibrionaceae. Next base: position 3,859 of record JANPPO010000523.1, read on the forward strand.
TTTATCGATGATGAGCGAACTGTGGCTGCCGCACTTTCTAACTTAGCTCAAAATTATCAAATCTACGGTGATTTCGTTTTGAGTCGAAAAATGCAGATTGAAGCGATCGAGCTTTATTCAGCCCTAGCCTTACCTCTTAACTTGAGTATCGCCTATTGCGGACTTGGACTCTTGATGACCGAATTAGAAGACTATAGCTCTGCTGAACTTGCTTTGCAAAAAAGTTTGGAATTCGCAACCACTGCAAATTATGTACGGGGGCTTCATGCACTCAAAATTTACCTAGCAGATGTATTTGGAAGAATGGGTGATTTCGACAAAGCTGAAAGTTTTTTAAATGAAGGTCTAATGGGCTTTCAAAATCTAAAGCTAAAAGAAGCACTTAATTTTGAAATTGCAGCAAGGATCGCACGATTAAAAGGGGACTGGGATAAAGCCGAAGCACTTTTGGAACAGGGATTAGGATGTGCGAAAGAATTTCCAATCGAAATTGCGTCGCTTGAAATTGAGTTTTCAAAGCTTTGGGAGATCAGGAAAAACACAGTAAAGGCCCTTGAAGCTAAGAATAGGGCTATTGCCATTTACCTACAAGCCGGCGCAGAGTTGCGCGTACAGCGCCTCACCTAGGCTCGTTTATACCCTTTAACATGACCAATACTTTGACGAATTTCATGAAATCAATATAGCGGGTTTCTTAGTGCTACAATGAATACATGATTCAAGAGTGGTGGCAGTCGTTTCCTCGCTTACTTGAGCAGAAGATAAATTCTCTTCTGGATGATGCCGAGCCTTGCCCTGCAAAAGCCTTCCAACTTTACAAAACTTGCCAAAGAGAAAACATTTGTAGTGATTCTTATGAAGCATTCTCTTCGAAGCTCAGAGATTTCTTTGCGAAATCTAGACGTGATCGTCGAAAGAGTGACCTGGACCGCATGTTTGATCGGCCGATGGACTCTCGAGTTTATGAAGATTTTCACCTCAATTTTCATAATGGTTTAGTTAATAGTAATACTGTGATGAGTATTGTCAGCTGGGCACATAACCTGATGCGAATCAGTTTGAAAACGGACAGCGTTGTGATTTCACTGGATGTCTTGGGCAGGACTCTAAATTACGTGACCCATCCGCCGATTTTTGAAAAATCAGATAATATTCAATTCGAGGATTTTTGTGCTTCTTGGAAGAAGACTGTTTTTCAGCTCTTCGGCAAAAAGCATGATGCTGACTTAGAAAAGATCATGAAAGAGCTGCGCTGGCTGAATACGCATATTCAGGAAGCTGAAAAAGAAAATGGCGGTCCGATTTTCTTGCCAACAATTTATTTGAACCAGACGGAGATCGACTGGGTCGAAGCCATTCAGAAAGCTGTTTTTAAAAATACACCGATCCCGGATTTTCCATTGTCCCGTGGCCCTCAGAAACCTCGGCTGATGGATTTAGAGCGAACGAGCAAACTTTATAAGATAGTTCAAACAACGAAGCTACCCGAGCTACTGGTGCATCGAGAGCGCATTCATGCGACGCTGCTCGATCAATGCGAAAAGTTACTCAGGGATCGGACTCGGTAAAGCTTGCGCTGTTAGGATCGAAATGGGTTAATTAATTCTGCGCCTGTGAGTTTGTTGATGAGATTCATCAGGACCAGGCAAAGAATCAAATTCAAAAGTGCTATGACTATCGCTAGCGCGAAAAAACCAATCCAAAGTACGAAACTCGAATTCAGAAAATACTGAAATTTTCCGTGCAGATTAAATTTGAAAACTGCGGCCAGTACATTAGCTAAGAAAAATAAAACGAAAAAAGGAAAAATTCCTCCGCGGGTGATTTTGAAATCATCAGGCGATAATTCCATTTGCGAAGTGATACAGACGGTTAGGTAAATAAAAAAATAAAATCCGATCGAGCTCCAGTTTCGGATGTGCGTAAGTGTCAATCCAAAGGCTTCTAAAGACTTCGCGAGATTTAAGATGGAGAAATCGAAATTTGCGGATCCCGGCACAAGGCTGTAATAGATGGCGCTGAGTAGAATGGGCGCCAGTATCACCGGCCCCATTCCGATGAAGAAAAGTCCCAGGCGGTGATAGAAATTATGATCGTTATAACAGTGGGTGACTGATCCGCTAGAGCCACCTCTGCCTTTGGGGTCAAACCATTTTACTTTTTTGACATCGTGGAAAAAGACTTTAGCGAAAACGTAATGACAAAGCTCATGAACGGGGACACCGATGACGCCAAAAACGTATAGTCCGAAATTAGGGAATTTAAATTGGCGAAACACATTTTGAGTCCACCGCGAAATCCAAGTCAGAATAATGCCTGCGATAAAAAGTGATCCGAAAAAATATAAAAACTGGAAGCTCGAATTCTTGAAGATCTGCAAGGCGGTAGTTAGGAAAGATTGCATGCTGATATTTTAGCTGGGATGGATGAGCACTACAATGGGGTCTGGACCTGGAAATTTGCGCTATTTCGGCGCCAGCATAGTTCGGCAGTCTTTAGGCATTCGATTCCAGGGTGTCATTCGGACGGGGCCTGTCTGTAAGCCCCGATACTCAGGATTTGTTAAAGATTCGGATTGCAGATTTTGGTTTACAGCTACAATTTTAGTAAATCTTTTTTCAAGTGATGTATCAACTCCGTACCAAACAGTCGAATCTGCAAAATCTTTTTCCCGTTTCGTCGAACCCCGAACTTCAAGCGGGAAAGTGACTTCGAGAAAGCCATTTTTAAATTCCTGCTTCATTTGAGTAGCATCAATTCTAAAAGTTTCCTGCTCATATTCATAGCTCACGTTTTTACTTGTCTTGCTGGGCACGATAACAGGGTTGGAAGTGTTACCAGGGGCTAGCGTTTTCGCAAGTTCATTCGGATCGAAGATGGAATTTGAGTGACCCAAGTAAAGTGTCAATTCCTGCAGTGGAGTTGCTGAGTCAAAAATAAATTTGAACCAATTTTCATTGCGGGGAAGGGAAGTATCGGGACTTTTCATTGAGGTCCATTTTCCAGTTTCCACCATCAGGTTAAAGATATCCTGCAGCTTCAGTTGGCGGTTCAGTTTACCGTTTGAACGTAAATTAACTTTTTGAAAAGAATCAAGAGCCAGCTTCTGAATGGGCTTGCCGAATTCACCTTCAACCAAAACATCAGTTGCAAGTAATTCAGTTCCTAAAATATTGAAATCCATTTTTCGGTCAAAAGTGAAGTATGTTGGACCTTCTGGGTCGGTGGGACTTATTTTCAGCGGAATATTCAACAAGCCTCTTCCGTGTCTGACAATTAAGAAAAGCTTGTGATCTTTGAAATCTTTCATGCGGTAGGGTACGTAACCTTCGCCCCGCAAAACTGAGTATTGAAATTCGAATTTTTGAAGCGTCACACCAGGACCCGCGTGATTCAAATAGCCCTGGCGAATCGAAGACTGAGCAGGTTTTCCAGGTTGTAATTTGATGACGTGCTCTCGAAATTCGGAATGAGAGCTGAAGTCTAAAATCTCTTGATCAGCTGAAAGAATAACCTGTTTCTGGCGCGAAGCTATTCTAACGATGGTCGTAGAATCAGAAAAGCGATCAACCTCGACTCCAAGAATTGCATTTTCGGCTGCCGGACGAGTGCCCTTCAAACTTTCGGTAGATGCAACCAATTTTGGATCTGCAAAGTTATGACGAACTTCCTCGATAGAAATAAAATTGCCATTTCTTTCATCGAACGTGGTGACTTCAAATCCTTGATGCTCGAGCCAAAGAGCTTTCATGTCAGCTAGTTGTCTTATACCCGCTGAGGCAGGAGGTTGAATCGTCAAGACGTGGATACGCCGATTATCACCTGCCGAAAAGACAGAATAGTTTTGTCTTAAGACTTCAATCACTTTTGCAATCACCCGGTCCGTCGCGGGATTCTCTTTAATTTGAATTTTTCGAGACAACTCATGAAACAACAGCTGAATCGCATCTATCAAATCCAACTTAACCGATGAAACATTTATTCTTTTCTCATTTATGAAAATATCATCCAGCGGGTCAAATGGTGATGTAACAGCAGTTCGTTCAACGCTACTATCTATCGTCTTAAATGTTACGGCTTGGCCATTTCGATCCAAACAAGGGGAAGAACCGCAGAAGACAATTCTATAGCCGTCCCGGTGCTGACGAAGAGCTGCCTCTAGTAATTGTTTTAGAATTTGGTTTTCGATGGCAGAAAATGATCCAACCGAAAAAGTACCCGCATCTAAGTTCTCTTTTCCAATCAGATAAAAAGTACCTGTGCTGAAAAAATAGGGAAGTCCCTTAAAAGCCTCTTCAAATAGGGGTCGACGGTTCGTCTGCCCAAAAGCGGACTGACTCAAAATGAGAACAAAAAATAGGAATCCCAGACGGATTTGAGTTGAGCTAAGCACACTAAAAGTAGTTGCAAGCAGGATGCCGGTTTCAGTTTGAGACAACAGAATGCTGCGCTAGTGCTTCTCATTGTCGCGAACCAATGGATTAAACATTCATGTATTTTTGAAAAAAGGATACAAACGGGACTAGGGCGTATTCCAAAAACTTCTACTCATAAAAGTCTCTTCAATTCTTTGCTAGAGGAGACGGGCTCTCTTTGTTGACATAAATCACCCCTTTTCGTCAAAAAAAGATCCATAAGAAATACTTATAGTGCCGATCCCAACACTTGATTAGTGTGTCTGCAGAAGCTCGAGTATGTTCAGTCTCAAGAAAGGTGGACTTATGGTTCATGCAAACAATAAACTGTTTCTATCAGGTTATAAGTTAGCTCTCGAGCTAGTGATTGTTTGCGCGGTTTGTTTGCCGGCTTTTTCTTTTGCAGTTCCGATCCAAGACTTCAGTTCTTCGCAAACGAGCACTGTTAAACTTAAGGATTCGAGTTACCTGTCACGTTTAAGCTTAGAGACAGGTTTTGAATTTTCCCAGCGAGTTGCGAAAGATGAAAGAGCCAAGCGCCAGGAGTCAATGGATCTATCCGTTGGAGTGGGCTATAGCTTAAGCGAAACATTTAAAGCCAGTGTCAGAGGCATCTTATCGAAGGAAAATACAGAGGGACAACAAACTTTAGCATCGGATACTCGGGTATCTTTAGCGATGCGAGGATTTTACTTAAGTCCCGCTGTTACAACACTTCATTCAGTTTCAGGAGTGATTCCAACGAGTCAAAAATCTAAAGAGCAAGATGGACTTTTAGGTGCGGTCAGTGTTTCAAATGGACTACGCTACGCGGGACCTATTTTTGATGTTCAGTATAGATTAGGTTTGGGCCAAAACTTTCATGAGTATAATTTCAATGCTAACGGCGCTGCGAATGTTGAGCAGACGATTTCGCATTCTTTGAATACACAGATTAAAGTAACCAATAAATTTTATTTAACTTCTTTGGGAGTCTATCGTTGGGGGCGAACGTACGGGAAAAAAGAAAGATCTTCTTTCGAAGTCCATGGTGACCTGAACTATGATGTCACAAGCAAAATGACACTGAACTTCGGCACATCGAATGCAGGTCAAGCTTTGAGGGCGAATGGTGTGGAGTCAAATATCTCTGCATACGATGAAGACAGTGCCGTTATCCGTGCGGGTGTTTCAATTGTTTTGTAATTTTAAACTTGTTTTTGATAGGGGTTATAAAATGAAAGCGATAAGAGAAGAAAAAAAATTAAAAGGTAAATCGCTTCTGGGCTTCGGCTTGATGGCCTTGCTCAGCTTTAGCGCATGTACTAAAAAAATTCCTTTTGAAGGTCTGCCAGCAGAGGAAAAAGAGAAAGATGTGAGTAAGTCCTTGCTCGACATGAAAAGTGAGTACCTTTATTCGGCATCTCAGCAGAATGCTAGCAGGTCTGCTGCTGATGCTTTTCCTTTTCAGTCAGGTGATAACAAAAGAGTTAAGTTAGAACTAACTAAGGAATCTTTAAGAATAATCGAAGTCGAGCGTGATCAACGTTTTGCTTCCAATACGATGAATAATAAGATCGTTCTAGAAATTCCAGTAGAGCATGTTCAATACGGTTGTAAAGAAGACCGTTTTGGTGAGTGCACAAATAGCGAAGAGAAAAATGTCGATATCAGCTGGGATAAAAGAGACACCGTGCGAGTTAAGTTAGAGGAAGTTAAGGCTGGTGAAGTGGAGCTTCTGCCAATCCTATCTTCTGCGGCTATCGGAGAAAATTGTTACGAGAATGTTTCTTCTAGATTGATTAAGTCAAATATCGAAAAAGATGCGATCAATTTCCAGATTGAAAGAGTTTTTAAAACTCGACTGGGTTGTTTGTCAGATGATGCGACTAGCTTATCGGATGCATCCGTATCAGCTATTTATCACTACTCGGTAATCAAAACGTCTTCGGTTTTATCTTCTGATTACCAGACTATTTCTTACCCTGAGGGTTCAAAGGACGAGCAAACTTTTGGTTTCTTCTCTTCGCAGCGGACCCAGTTGGATGTGGATAATAATAATAGTACAAACAGTGCTGTTCAAATTATGAATCGTTGGAATCCAAATCGAAGCGAAATCGTTTACTTTTTAAGTGATGAGTTTGCTAAACCTGAAAATAAAGTGCTTAAGGACTTAACTTTTAAAACTGTTCAGAATTTAAACCTGGGACTTGAAGAAGCGGGTGTGAAATTTCGAATTAATTTAAAAGATGGAAACGGCAGAGTGCCAGGGGATATTCGGAATTCAATGATCATATTAGTGGAAGATCCAGTTGCTTCAAGTGTTATTGGCTACGGGCCGCAAACCGAAGACCCTGTGACTGGCGAGATTATCTCGGCACGAACTGTGATGTTTTTAGGAACGATCAAAAAGTTTGCAAAATACACATACGACGAAATCGTTCGTGAAAAAATAAGCCAACGCCGAACTGTGGCCAAAGCAAACTTTCAATTGTCAAAAGCTATCGTGGCTCAGGTTGAAGGTCTTAAGCTGACTGGGAAAGTTTTCGGAACATCAGATATGATGGATTCGGTATTGGCGAAGATTGCAAAATCAGAAGTCAAAGCTGAAGAAAAAACTGAGGGTGTGGAAAAGAAGGCAAGTGTACTTGATGGCTCGGTGCTCGGATCGAATTTGGGCTTAGGGAAGTCCCATATTCAAAAAGCGGTTACTTCGCTTAAGAACTACACGTCTCAAAAAAATGACTTTTACGCCGGCCGCGATTTAAAATCTAAGATCAGATATTTGCAAGAAGTGAAAAACTGCGCTTTTGCTCCGACGATGGAAGCTGCAGCGGGTGGCGTGAGTGAAAAGTTATTAGCAAAATTTCCTGAAGTACTTAAGCCTTGGAATGAACTTTCAGATTCTGAAAAGGAAAATGCATTAACCATTATTTTGCCAGAAATCTGGGTTCCAACTTTAATTCATGAGTTAGGTCATAATCTAGGGTTACGTCACAATTTTGCGGCCTCAGAGGATAAAGCGAATTTCTATTCTGATCAGCATTTAGCTGAAAGGGGCATTGATCACTCTGTGCCATTCAGTTCTGTAATGGATTACGGTAATGACTTAAAAACTTTGCCGATGCTGGGGAAATATGACATTGCGGCTTTACGATTTGGATACTTACGAAAAGTAACAACGGTCGCTGGCGAAAAAGAATCCGTTGTTGATGTTCCCTCGACACTCGAGAAACTACTAACAGATACAGAAACGAAAGAGCTGACTTTGAAAGATTTTGCGTTCTGTACGGACGAGCACACGGGAATCAATGCTGGTTGTAAACGATTTGACTTAGGGACGAATTACACTGAAATCGTGCAAAATTTGATTCAAGATTATGAAAATGCTTATTCAAAACGAAATTTACGTGATGGTCGAGCAAGCTTTAGCCAAATGTCAGATCTTGCTTACTTATCTCGAGTCAGTGGAATCTTTCGAGAGTTTCGAGTCATGATGGAAGTAGTTGAAAGAATTAAGTACAAGTTCAAGGTTGCTGACAACGCACCTGAATGGGAATCAATTCCATTTCTTAAAGATTTGAAGCAGGCAACATTGCTTGGCGGAAGCTTTATGGCGAATGTTTTATTGGTTCCGGATATTCATTGCGCAGTTGCGATGGCGGCTAAGCCTTCTGAAATCATCGCAGTGGTTCCAGCTGCGCAAATTGATCCAGAGGCCATGAACTGCCAAAGTCTTTCACTTAAGCCTGAATTCAAGGTCGTGGGGCAAGCAGGTAAGGCTCTTAATTCAAAGAAGGATCCGAATAGCCGAAATCCTTATGTCGATCAAATCGATGTCCGAGGAATCTGGTTAGATAAAGTCGCAGCGATGCAGGCCTTAACAGCTAGAACAATCGATATCTCGACGATGAACGGCCACACGGATAGTTTCTTAAACCAGCCCGAATTAAGAAAAGGAATTATCAATGCGGTTCAGGGACTATTGCTTAACAACGTCGTGAATAAAGTTGAGTTCACAATGCTGGATGGCTCTAAACAGCATTTTGAAATTCAGTACGACATGAACGAGTCGCAGTTGATCGAACATCCGCTAATTGTAGATATGATCGAAAGAGCTTCGATTTCAGAAGACCAAAAGAAGAAAATCATGAACCGATTGGGTGTTCAGGCAGTTGGAACGACGCCGCTTAAGATGATCATAACAAAAACACTTGCGGTAAACGCGGTTGATCCGAACCGCGTTCACACAGAGGATGACTCGCTTCGTGCTGCAGTCAGTGTTTACAAATTCGACTCGGTTTCAAACGTGGACGTTGATCCATCCAAAAAGAAAATGGTCCACAATAAGGTGCAATACGTTGCGGATACACAGAATCTTTTCGGGCAACAGGCGATCGAACTTATCCCACTCGTTCAAGTTATGGGAAAATTGGACGACGAAGATTTGGCACAAGTCCTCGAGCTTAAGAAGAAGAACGAAAAGTTTCCAGAAATTCCACCAGGCAGTTCGGAAGAAACAAAAGCTAAGCGAATAAAAATGAAAGATGTTTTCGATAAGGTAAGCGCAGAAAGCATTCAAGATTTTTTAAGTGGACTTATAAAGGACGAAAAGTTCTACCAAGAATTGCTTCAGGTGTTGCCTGCGGCTAACTAAAGCTTAGGATGTAAATCTTTGCATGAACTATTTAGCCAAAGCCGCGAATCGATAAAGTTGTTTCCTTAAAACATATTTACCGTTCGCGGCTTTGGCTAATTTATTAACTGTTACCACTGCCAGTGAAATCCAGCCGATATGCGATCAATTCGGTCAAGTCCGAAGCAACGAATGACGTTCTAATCTAATATGAGGCAAGGCTCTAACGCCATCGCCATGGCCTAACGCTTAGATATACCGTTTCCAAACTCATTAGTAAGTACTCTGCAGAGAACGATTTAACTATGTAAATTTTGGTTTTGAGTCGCGACATCCCAAGTTTTCATTTACATATGGGTAAACAACTAATACGACTGCACACCAGTCAGGAGATCCACATGAAAACACTTATTTTTTTAATTCTTTTAGCTTCCGCGGCTTTTGCGGGTGGGCCAAACTTCCGAACTCAGGATAACGTCCTGTATAATATCACCATCAAGAGAGAAGCTAATTTTCAAGCTTGCGCTATGCGTATCTGTAAGATCTCGAGACAGCATGGAAATGGAACATGTGCGGTGCTTAAAGAAATTGGAGTGGTGAGTGCTGACCTAACTAGCTACGGCGTTACTTTAGTCGAAAGAACAAAGTGTGCTTTTGCTATCGATGAAGATATGCCTGTTGAAGCAAATCCGCGCTTTGGCCGAGGAAACTAAAATAGTGCAGACTTGGGATGCGAATTTTGAACAAAAATTGTTGGTAGCAGATAGTTACCGAAAGTTTTTAGCTCTTTTTTTTCATCCTAATCCTGAATGGAAAAGACCTCGAAAGCTAACGTACCAAGAATTCGCAACTCGCGCAGGCTTTTCGTCAAAAAGTTTCATGGCTGATATCATCGCAAATCGCAAGAGACTGACTCCTAGTTCTTTCGAAAAAACTGTTGCTGGGCTAAAACTTTCTCCACGGTGGGAAGAGTATTTAAAATGCCTTGTAGCAAAAGAGGAAATGGCATTTCTAACGCCGAAATACTCTACAGATTATTACGCAAGAAAATTAAGTGAATTAAAAATAAAAATAAAAAATAGAAGTGAACGAAAACCCCAAATAGGAAACTCCCCACTAATGGAAGTTTTGTTGCAACCGTATTTTCCCGAGGTATATGCAGGATTAGGAACAGTAGAAAAAGGGACAACTTTGCGTGAATTGCAGGTTCGAACTGGGTTTAATACCAAAGCTCTCGAGAAGATACTTTTGGATTTAGAGAAGGTTGGGATTGTAAAAAGCATTCCGAAAACGGGACGATATTTACCGGTCCCATCTGCGATTGAAGCAGAAAAACTGAATGACGAAATCCTATTTGAAAAAGATTTCATTCGGGCTCTGCAAAAGGCGCAGGGTCGTTTTAAAAGTCAGGCCCAATCTGAAGAGAGTCTTTTCATGACTCAGACATTTTCAGTGAAAAAATCTAAGCTCGCAGGGTTCCGGAATTCACTTGCCCAATTAATAATTGAATTCGCCGATGATGCGGAGGCCGCAGAGGGGGATGCCATCGCAGAAATTTGCATAGGTTTTACCCACAATTCGAAGCCTTAGCTAGACCTAGGCCCTGGCTTCAATTATCAAATAAAGTGGCCACTTAAATAGACCGATAAGTAGGCATGGTTGCTCTCTGGGTTATTGTTGGATTAATCATTGCTACAATTAGCGTATCTGTCTTGGGTGCGGCGTTTTCTGTCGTCGGTATTGGCGCTTTATTTTCGGGCGCACTTTTAGCAGTTTATGCGATGGCCTCGGCGCTTGAATTTGCGAAATTTGTTTTAGCTGCCTACTTGCACCAGCGATGGCACAAGATGAATGCGGTTTTTAAATATTATTTGGTAGCGGCAGTTTTTATTTTAAGCGCCATTACCAGCATGGGAATTTTTGGATTCTTATCTGACGCTTATCAATCAGCCTCGACAGCGATCGAAGTTGAAAACGTGAAGATCGCAAATTTACAAACTCAAAAAGCCAGTCAGCAAGCCGAGATCGATCGTCTTAATCGTTCAATTGATGAAATTCCAGAAAACCGAATTTCAAAGAGGATGAAAGCTCGAACTGAGGCGGAACCGGCGATTGCCACAATGACTAAAAAGATTGATGCGATAGACGGGCAGATTGGTCAGTCAAACTTGAATCTCATTGAAGTTAAGAAAAAAGTGGGACCGCTGATGTACATTTCTAAAGCGTTCAAATTAGAAATTGATGCGGTTGTAAAGTATCTTATTTTACTGCTTGTCAGTGTATTTGATCCGCTTGCGATTTGTCTTGTCATTGCAACAAGTGAGGCACTCGAGTCTCGAAAGAACGCAAAATACCAGCGAAGAGATTCTGAATCTTCAGAACCTGAAGTTGCGAATGACGAATTGACCCCAGCTCCAGATTCTTCAGAGCCCGGTGCAGGAGTCATTCAAATGCGATTCGCTGACGACAAAGATAAAAAGCGAAAAACGGTGTAAGCATGTCCGTTATCAGACTCCTTGAACGAAAAGGTGTGATTCGATTATTTGGTGCAGGCCTACTGCTTTCACCCTTTGTTAATATTTTAGTGAAAATGTATGTGGTTCCAGTTGTTGCAAATCGTTGGAGTTTTGCTTTTGCCTGGAAAGTTTTCGAAGCCAATTCACTTCCTAATAAAACCCTTTTTATCTTAAGTTTTGTGATGGGCGCGCTGATGATGCGTGGATCTTCCACGGCATGGAAGTTCGTCCTTACATTAATGGGTTGTCAGATCATCAATCAAGTCATGAATTTTGGTCCCAATTTTCGGGCCAGTCCAGTATTTGCAGTTTTCTTTTTGATAAACGTTACAATTTTTCTTTTCATTGCAGATCAACTCGTTTGGAAAGTGAAAGCGACGAAGCCAAAAAACAAAAGATTGATCACGAAGCCTTATAAATCAGAAAAACAAGTTCTAGTTCATTTCGAAGGATTCGGTCCCTGGGCCAAACTCACAAGTGTTTCGACTCGGGGAATCCACATTCGGGGAACTCAAGTTTTACCTTTCGAGCTCAATCATCGGGATATCGAAGTTAAAATCAACAAAGACCTAGTCTTAAGAACTAGGCTAATCCGCGCTCTCGATGAAGATTACTTTTTCGAGTATGTCGACGTGACATCGGCCGAACTGGATCGGCTCAACCAGTGGCTCCGAAGCCAAGTCCAAGCGGCTTAAGTCGCTTCTAAAACGCCTCTCAAACCGCGACAATTCCAAGGCGCTTTGGTTAGTCCTTAAACAGATCAACTAACTGTAAACTCACGCCCAACGCGGCCTCGTACCTGCCTTTTTCATTTAACGAAGCCAAATGTCAGCCATTTGAAATCTATAAGTACCTTCATTATCTTGGCCTAGCTCATATGGAATAATCAGCACGCCATTTGTTTGAACTGTTCTATTCAATGGAATTAGGACCCGGCCTTCCGCATTCGGTGCGAAAGTAAGGCCGATCGCAACGGGAACCCACTGACCATTTTCCTCGACATAGACATTATACACTTTTGGAAAACCAACTGCAGTCGTTCCGACGATTCTGGCTTGCAGGAGTATCGCAGTTCCAGTGTGTTTGGCGCCGTTTGCATAAGAAACATGAAGATTCATGTTGTTGCCGGGGATCGCTGTCGAAAATCCTCCAGAGCTATAAGCTGTGGCACCGTTGTTATCGATCGCCTGCTGTGGATCCCAACCCGGGATGACATCCGTTGTAGTTGCAACATTAAAAAGTGGAGGCGTTGTCGTGACGACAGTCGGAGCGGCTGGAGGCATCGCAACAGGAGATGCAGCAACGGGCGGAGCATCAGCAGGAGACGCAGGAACTGGCGTCGGCGCTGCCGGTGGCGTGACAGGAGCTGCCGGAGTTGTAGCAGCACTTGACCCTTCAATTTCGTTTTTTAAAATCTGAATTGCTTCGTGCACAGTTTTTCGAGATTCGCGAAAACGAATGGTCTCGTCAATTCCGAATGGAAAAACGGCGTAACGGATATTAAACGTGACGTTCGTTGCGGCCCTGAAAAAAACTTGGGCGTTGAATTTAACATTAAACATCGATTGCTGGAGTTGAACGACATCAGCTTCAGTTTGATATTGCCTCAATTCCGGTGAAATATACCAAGCCAATGTATAGACTTGGCTTGAATCTTCAGCGTTAGAAAAAGTAACCCAATTTGTTTTATGATTAGCGTAATATTTCCCATTTTCAAAAGTACGTGGATTACTTTGCGCAGTTTCAGAATTTGTTTCACTCGTTTGTGGGAAGTGTAATACGGGAAGTACACCCGACACAGCAGAGTTCGAACCAAACTGAATTGTGTAACGTCGAAATCCAGAGCTTAAGTAAAATGCGGGAACTTCAAGAACACCGTTTGGGTGCTCGATTCCTTTGTTCATAAAACTCGCTTCGACCATGAAGTAATCCGGGTAGGCTTTGAGGTCTTGACTAAATTCTGCCACGTCTCGCGCATTCCAAGGCCCTTCGTAGCCGGGACCATAGCTCCAATTCATCATGTTATGTGTGGGCGTAGCTAGAAGAGTTGCACCATCAGAAAGAAAAGATTTTGTGGTGTTCGCATTGGGCTGGGTTGCGACCATTTCTACCACGCCATTTCGATACAAGCACGTGGCCCCAGCTTGATTGGGATTCCAATATTTGACGTCACTGCCTCCGCACGGATTTTCTGATAATACTTTTTTGTCTCTATCATGGAAGGCGACTTGAATAGCAGCTCCGACATGACTGTGAACCGCATTCAATCTTGTGTTTGCGCGTTTGGAATACAGTTCGAAAATGGCACCCGTCGCACGATCGATTTTGACTTCATAAGATTGTTGCGAAGCTTCCATCAGGCGGTTTTGTGCTCTCGCTGTGTAGAACGCATCGGCTTGAGCAACCCCTTTAGGACGAGCTTCTTGATATCCGTTTCCGTAACCATCACAACTGGGAAGAGCATGCGAAAATCTCACCAAAAATTCTGATGCGGATGTTCCCAAGTTCACGGACTCAGGATGCTGACAATTTCCCCAACCATCATTTCTCGGATCTGTATAGCAAGTACTCTGAAAAGAAATACCTGAACGCAAAATCTGCACTTTTACTGGCAGCGCTGGGCACGCAGGGTAATCGGCCTTTAGGTGGAGTGTAGACTGCGTTATTTTGAAAGCGGCTTCGCTTAAGTTCACATTTGCTTGAACTCCAGAAGCAAAATTTTGATTCGTATTAAGAGAAGAGACTGCAAGTACTGAATCGGGCACACTGGAAAGAAATCTTGAAGCGCCTTGCTCGGTCTCGAATGAAGATGTGCAACCCAATTGAAGAATGACCGAAAGACTCAACCCTAGAACAGGTAGATGACTCAATACGAAACGTTTCATTATGTCCCCTTAGATTTAACACCCCAAAATACACAGACGCTAGCTCAGCACTTGCAAAAGTGCGGACTACCTAAAATGCATTGAGCTCTTGGCCGACTATTGTTTCTGTATAAGCAGTGAGCAACTGTAAATACAAAGCTAACAGCAACTAAGGCGAAAAAAGTTTGTGTAAAGGCTCTCGCAATTGTTTTGTTTCAAATCAATGAGTGTGATCTTTTTTAAAATAGTTTTACGATACTTAAAAACATTTAATCTCGTTTCGAAAAATAGCGATGCACTTTAGCACCGACTCGAAATTTTCAT